>NZ_NASN01000019.1:0-39591 GCF_002142015.1 Gilliamella sp. A7 | reverse complement strand
TAGAGTCCATGCATAGGCTTTTACGAGATCTTGCTCACGCCCTAAACCATATAAATAGGCTTCAGTGACCCTTAATATACCAATAATTGAGCTATGCTCAGCCATTATTTCGGTATAATCAATTGCCTGTTTTAAATCTTCTGGAGTCAATGATTTACGATATTCGGTTAATTTATTAATTTTTTTAAAATCGTTATCTTTATAATGATAGCCCTCTTGAAACAGCATTCGTGCAGTCAAATGCTCATAGCAGTGATAACCATCTTCTAAAGCATAAGTGAAATATTTAATACTCTCTTTTAATTGTTCATCAGTGCATGGAAGATATTCTTCATTATTATTGCCTGTACATGGACTAAATTCCCACCCCTTTTCGTAAGCAAATTTTGGGTATTTCAAATCAGCGAATTTATTCCGTAAATAAATATTCATATCCGGTTTTTTAAATACCACTGGTTCAACTAACGGTTTGCCAGTATTATCAACTAACTGATGACGATATTTTTTCATAAATTCAGTAAATGACATCATACCTTCTTCCTTATTTTCATCATAGAAGTCATGCCAATGAAGAAGATCATAATAATAGGGCATTGCATTTTTATCCCACTGCCAAGCATGCTTAATAAATTTCACTAATTTATCAGGATCTCTAACAGTATAAAATATTTGATCGTCGAATGCTTGATGATATAGCTTCTCAGCTTCTTTTATACGTAATAATTGGTTTTCAGGAATGGTTGACGGGTAAATAGTATAGTCCATGGTTATATTTTCTGTATCAACAAAACCAAAGTCTCTATCTTGTTTAAATAAATGATGAAAATATAAAAAATAACTACCAATAGCCATAATAATGCTGATTGCCAATAATATTTTCAACTTTGATTGTTTCACTTTATTATTCATTCTCAATTCCATTTGCTAAAATATGCGATAGCCTAATCGGCCATAATTTGCTAGTTTTAAGTTTATTTACTAGCATAATTCAAAAGATTAAGGTTTAGGATGGAAATCATCAATTTGCTTTTCCCAACGATTATAATTCCAATCAATATTTATCAACCCTAGCTTATATCCATTTTGTTGAATACAAAATTTATTTTTTTTGTCGGCTTATTAGCGTAATATAATTATTATACTTAGCAAGCATTTTTATTTCAGTTAGGGAATACCCTAATTTTGCTGCATAACCATCTGGAACTATTTAATAACCAAAAGGGGGTAATGATGAAATTAATAGTTGATAATATGAGTTGCCAACATTGTGTTAAAACCATCACTAAAGCAATTAATGATATTGATCCTAAGGCGAAAGTTACTGTTGATTTAGCTAAGCATGAAGTTGATATTGACGGAGGTACTATCTCGCAAGAAGCGGCAATTGCGGCAATTAATGAAGCGGGATTTGAGTTTGTCGGTATTGCTTATTAACAGTATTTAGCGTTATTAAATTTTAGACGATTATGATTATCGCCTAAAGCTTAGAGAGTATTTTTATCAAATCATCTATTAACAGTTTTTGTATACTTCATCGACTTGGATTGTTGATGAAGTATATCTATGTGTCAATTTAGTATATCCTTCACCTAAAAAACATTTGCTTGTCTTTCGTATTTATAAAAAGTGAATTCAGGTTGATATTTATAGCTTATAAAAAACTTTTACCAAACATTTTAGTCTTAAGTAGCTCATCAAAATGTAGTGAGTTCACAGTTATATTTAAGCAGCAATTAATCAAAATCTTTATCAAGTTCATTTTCGTTAATACAGAAATTCATTTCTTTCTGAGAACATTGACGGGAAACTTTAGGATCTTTGCCCTCATAATTTCTAAAAAATTGGTATTCTTTATAAATACAGGCTGAATTTGTTAAAGTATAATTGCCATTTTTTGGTATAAACCGATAGGTTTCATTTAAAATAACTGCAGAATAGTTATTTATTTCGCAAATTTTTTTCCTTTTTGCTATTTTTTTGCTGGGATCAAAATCGATGTAACGACCATCTAAATTGAGATAAATAAACTCTTTTTTCTTCTCATCATAAGAATAGTACCGATAAATGATAGGTCCATCTTCCATATCATCAACGGCTCTGGCTATATAAAAATCATTATAATTACCATCAAAATTGTAGTCTATTTCTATGCCATTGTGATCAAAAAAATCTGGTGCAAAACGATAGCTATCATCTATATGGTTAACCGCACCTACTGAATATTCACCCAAAAAGTCAAATCCTTCTAAATTATTGATAGTTTGAAATAATTGGTCATTTTTTTTACTATAAATATTTAAACCTGTTGGTTTCAATCCTTGACCTTTTTTATAGGAAAGTATCATTTTAAAATAAAAATCATCTGTCGATCTTTTTTGTAATAACTCTATATTGTTAATTTCTTCATTCTTAATAGGAAAAGAAATATAATCATAATCATGAAAATCTAAATCGACATCATATTTATCAATATTTGCTTTAAAATAGTCAGATTCAATTCCTGATATTAACCAGTCGATTCCTTGTAAATTAGTTATAGTTTGAAGTAATTGACCACTTTTCTTACTATAAATATTTATACTAGTTGGTTTCAATCCTTGACTTTTTTTATAGGAAAGTAAAATTTTAAAGTAAAAATCAACAGTCGATCTTTTTTGTAATAACTCTATGTTGTTAATTTCTTCATTCTCAATAATAATATCGAGATCACCGCCATCTTTAAAATTTAATTCGACATCATATTTATCGATATTTGCCTTAAGAACATCTAAGTCAATTGCTAATACCAAACAAGGGAAAAACAAAACAACAGCGATAAGATATTTTATATAAACCATATTATTATAATCTTTTAATTCCATTTAATATTCCTGCAATGTTTATCAGAGTATAAATTAATTCTTATTAAAAATTAATTTAAAATTGTTTCAAAATACATTATCTCATTTAAAACACAACTTAATTAGTAATTTATTTAATTACATTTTTATTACTATTTTCTATAAAATTTTTAGCAAAATAAATAGTTAGTTACTAAAATTGAATATTTGTAGTTACCACCATTGATAAAAATGGTGAGTAGGTCCAATTCCTTTACCAATTTTCAAACTATCTGCATGTTCAATAGCTCCTTGTAGGTAGTTTTTGGCTTGTTTAACCGCTTCTTCAAGATTATGTTTCGGTAACAATGCTGCAATTGCCGCAGAGAGTGTGCAACCTGTACCATGGGTATTTTTAGTGGCGATTCTCGGTGAAGTCATTCTGATAATTTTATTGTCAGTGATTAGATAATCAGGACTTTCTTGACTTGGCAAATGTCCACCTTTCATTAATACTGCCTGACAGCCTAATTTTAGTAACTCATAACCTTGTCGTTGCATTTCATCTTCGTTTTTAGCCTCCTGACAATCAAGCAAAGCAGCAGCTTCGGGAAGGTTAGGGGTAATGATGGTAGCTAACGGTAATAATAGCTCTCGAATAGCAGAAATGGCATCAGCTTTTAACAATGGATGTCCGCCTTTAGCAATCATTACGGTATCAAGCACAATATTGGCAATAGGATGATTGTTTAATAGCTGATGAACCGTAGTAACAATCTCTTTATTCATTAGCATGCCAATTTTAACACTATCAATGTAGATATCTTGATACAGCGTATTAAACTGTGCTTCAATAAATTCAGAGGGAATGGCATGTACACCATTAACGCCTTGTGTACTTTGTGCGGTTAATGCGGTGATCACTGACATACCATAAGCACCAAGTGCTGAAAATGCTTTTAAGTCAGCTTGAATACCTGCGCCACCACTAGGGTCACTGCCTGCTATTGTTAATGCAACTGTTGTCATGATTTGGTTTCCTATTTTGCCAGTTTTATTTTACTGATTAGGTCGGATGTCGCTTTGGCAAGATTAGCTTGTCCGCATATTGCCGACACAACGGCAATACCTTCAATGCCAGTTTGGATTACTTCGGTTAAATTATTCACGCCGATACCACCGATCGCTACGGCAGGGCATTGTTTCGCTTTAACCAGTTCTTTCAATTGAGCAATGCCAGTCGCAGCTGCGGCATCCTTTTTGGTTGCGGTTGGATAGATAGGCCCTATGCCAAGATAATCAACTAAATGCCAAGGAACATTCTCTAGTTGTGATCGATTTGAAACTGAAAGTCCTAACCATTTGTCTGTGCCAATTAAGCGTCGAGTAACGTCGACCGGTAGATCGCTTTGTCCTATATGCACACCATCGGCATCAATGGCTAAAGCAATATCAACATGGTCATTGATAAATAGCGGAACTTGGGTACGACTTAACACTTCTTTGAGCGCTTGTGCGGCGTCATACCAATTTTTACCAGAGTATTCTTGTTCTGAACGTAGTTGCACTGCGGTAACACCATTCTCAACGGCAATTTTGGTAGTAGTGACCATGCCATCTATACCGCCACATAATAACGGATCGAGGACTAAATAGAGAGTTAAATCAAGTTGCTTTTTCATCAAACATCCTTATTTTTAGTTTTGATTGAATCGTGAAAGATGATCAATAACCGCAATGGCGAAACTACCTAACCCTTGCTGTTTATTAGCGAGCTGTCCTGCTTTTTTCATCATAAAACAAGCTGTTGCGGTAGCGGTTAAACGATCACTAGTGGTTGCAATAAATGCTGCTACCATCGCAGATAACGAACAGCCGGTGCCGGTTACTCTAGTTAAAGCGATATCGCCACCGACAATGCTATAAATTTGTTCACCATCTGTGACATAATCTATCTCACCTGTTATTGCGACAATGGTTTGATATTTTTTTGCTAATAGTATTGCTGCATTTAATGCGGAATCGGTAGAGTCAAGTCCATCAGGCCCTTTCGATGATGATTGTTGACCACTCAATGCGAGAATTTCAGAGGCATTTCCTCGAATAACACTTGGTCTAAAAGTTATCAATTGTTTGGCAACTTCAGTGCGATATTTAAGTGCCGCACCAACCGCTACAGGATCCAGTACCCATGGTGTCTGTGTTTGTTCAGCTTTTGCTGCAGCTAACAACATACTATTTGCACTGTGCTCATCAATGGTACCAATATTAATTAATAAACTACTAGCAATAGTTACAAAGTCCTCAACTTCTTGTTTCGCAACGACCATTGCTGGCGAAGCACCAATGGCTAATAAGACATTGGCGGTAAAATTCTGTACAACATCATTGGTAATGCAATGGACTAATGGTCGTTTTTGTTTAACTTGTTCAATAAAGGGAATGGCATCATTGTTTTGAAATAACTGAATGGTAGACATATTCTTTCCTTATTTATTATTGATATTAAGGGAAGAATGTGTCAAAACGGATAATTAAGACGAAGACTTCCCTACGCTGGTATGAGCCAGATCAGGTTCAACGGGTAAAATCTCAGTTTTTTGTAGTAACAAAAAACACCCCGAGTCAAAAAACAATTAATAAAAACAGTTTTATTATGTACTGAGTTTATATTTTATACAAGCTATTGTAATAATCTTTCGATATCGCTAATAGATCGTCTATCTGGTAAGAAAATGATTAAATGATCACCATCTTCGATCATTAAATCGGTATTAACAATAATCACATCTTCACCACGCACTACAGCACCAATAGTAGCCCCTGAAGGTAATTTTAGACTGTTAATATTTTTACCTACTAATTTAGAATTTTCAGTATCACCACGAACAATCACTTCGACAATTTCCGATTCACCCTGCCGTAGTGAGACAACTTTTACTACGCCATTTTGCCTTACATGACTAAGTAATTCTGAAATAGTGGCATGTTGTGGTGAAATGGCAATATCAATCACACTATCGTTTATTAACTCTAAATAAGCTTGTCGTTGAATAAGTACGATGACTTTTTTTGCTCCCATTCTTTTGGCAAGCATTGACGACATAATATTTGATTCATCATCACTCGTTACTGCAACAAAAAGGTCGGTAAGTTCCACTTGTTCTTGCGATAATAGCTCTTGATCCGATGATTCACCATGTAATACGGTAGTATTAACTAACTGCTCGGCAATTAATTCTGCTTTTTCGGCATTACGTTCAATCAATTTAACTTGATAATCGTTTTCTAATCGCTTAGCTAAAGCAACAGCAATGCCGCCACCACCACTAATGATTATTCGTTTATAAGGCTTTTCTAACCGTTGTAATTCACTGGTTACCGCTTTGATGTTAAGCGGTGGGGTAATAAAGTAAACCATATCCCCAGCTTCAATCAAGGTTGAACCAATCGGACGAATAAAACGATTTTTACGATAAATAGCCACCACCCGAGCTTCAACATGAGGTAAATGTTCTTTTAGCTCTGATAATTCACTACCCACCAATGCACCACCGTAGTAAGCTGTGACGGCAACTAAGCAGACTCGATTATCATAAAATGAGGCAAATTGTAGTGCGCCAGGATATTGCACTAGCTGGCTGATATGATTGGTAATTAGATTTTCTGGGGCAATAATATGATCGATGTTAATACAATCTTTATTAAAAAACGAGTATCTTTCATCATTATATTCAGGCGCCCGAATTCGTGCTACTTTTTGAGGGATATTGAACATTACATGCCCAATTTGACAAGCCATCATATTGACTTCATCTGAATTGGTAACAGCGACTAACATGTCGGCAGATTCTGCACCAGCACTTTCTAATACTTGTGGATAAGATGATTTTCCACAAATAACTTGTAAATCAAAACGTTCTTGCAATGATTGCAACTTGTCATGATCTTCATCTACAACTGTCACATCGTTCTGTTTTTCAGTAACCAGATATTCGGCAAGAGCACTACCTGTTTGACCTGCACCAAGAATGATAATTTTCATAACTAACCTATGATAATCAAAAAGGCTTCAACGGCATTTATCATTAATAAAAACGATAATGCTTTTAGTCATTAAAGCCAATTGATATTGTTTAGCGTTAATTGCAATCTAGTTTTACGGTTAACTATACAAAACCAATTGCGTCATAAACTTTTTTCAACGTTGGCTCTGCTTTTGCACGAGCTTTTTGTGCACCTTCTTGCATAATTTTCAGAAGATAATTTTCATCATCACGATACTGATGATATTTCGCTTGTAAACCAGTTAACATATCAATAACTTGATTTGCGACCTCAGTTTTTAGATGGCCGTACATTTTACCTTCGAATTCTTTCTCAAGTTCAGCAATAGGTTTACCCGTAATACCGGTTAAGATATCTAACAGATTTGATACACCCGCTTTATTTTTTAAATCATAACGTACGACTGGTGGTTCATCAGAATCGGTCATTGCCCGTTTAATTTTCTTCTCAACATCTTTTGGATTTTCAAGTAAACCAATAACATTATTGCGATTTTCATCTGATTTAGACATTTTTTTGCTAGGATCTTGTAACGACATAACCCGTGCGCCAACTTTAGCAATAAATGGTTCCGGAACAGTAAATATATCGCCATAAAGGGCATTAAAACGCATAGCAATATCGCGAGAAAGTTCAAGATGTTGTTTTTGGTCATCACCAACGGGAACTAAATTAGCTTGATATAACAAAATATCGGCAGCCATTAACACTGGATAATCAAAAAGCCCAGCATTTATATTTTCTGAATGACGAGAAGATTTATCTTTAAATTGTGTCATACGACTAAGTTCACCAAAATAGGTATAACAGTTTAATGCCCAACCTAATTCAGCATGTGCAGGCACATGGGATTGCACAAAAATAGTACTTTTTTGTGGATCAATACCACAGGCTAGATAAAGTGCTAATGTATCAAGTGTTGCTTTACGTAACTTATTAGGATCTTGGCGTACCGTGATCGCATGTTGATTGACGATACAATAAACGCAATCATATTCATTTTGTAAAGACACCCAATTCTTTAAAGCACCTAAATAGTTGCCTAATGTTAGTTCTCCTGATGGCTGAGCGCCACTAAATACAATTGGTTTACTCATAATTTATTCCTAATTTAAACTTATTATTTTTTTGCATCAGCTTTTGGCTGAGGTAATAGGGTTAATATATCTTGAAAATCATCAAATAAAAAATCGGGTTCACTTGTTGCAATTGATTCGCCATAATTATAACCATAACTTAACGCAACAGTAGGGCAATTAGCATTTTTGGCTGCGGTAATATCATTTTTCGAATCACCAACAAATAATAACTGATCATTGTATAATCCAAATGTTGCCATGACTTGATA
Organism: Gilliamella sp. A7; assembly: GCF_002142015.1. Taxonomy (NCBI): domain Bacteria; kingdom Pseudomonadati; phylum Pseudomonadota; class Gammaproteobacteria; order Orbales; family Orbaceae; genus Gilliamella; species Gilliamella sp. A7. Next base: position 31,356 of record NZ_NASN01000019.1, on the reverse strand, counting down.
AAGCGGAGCAGGGTGTGGTTTTAATTTAATTACATCACCACCGCCGAGTACTAATGAAAAATACTCTTTGATTCCTAATGAGCTTAATAATCCCGGTAAAAATTGTGCCGGTTTATTAGTTACAAGAGCTAAAGGGTAATGATTTTCATAAAGAGTTTTTAAGGTTTGTTTTACATGAGGAAACAGTGTTGTCTGTTCATCCATAACCTTATCATAATGCTGACTAAATATTTGTTTAGCTTTAGCAAAATATTCCTTTGCCGGATTAATATCAATGGCTTTGAAAACGCGTTCAAGCATCACATCAATACCATTACCTACCCAGTTTTTAACTTGTTCATTGGTAACAGTTGGTAAGTTTAAATCTGCCAACATTTTCTGAGTTGCTAAAGCAAGTCCGGGTACGCTATCTACTAATGTTCCATCTAAATCAAAAGCGATAGCTTGAATTTCATCTAATTTAGCCATGTTTTACTCCTGCTAACTCTTTACGCATTGCATCAATTACCGTTTTATAGTCAGGTTGACCAAATATCGCTGAACCAGCTACAAACATATCGGCTCCGGCTTTGGCAATTTCGGCAATATTATCTACTTTTACACCGCCATCAATTTCTAAACGAATATTTTTACCTGAATCAATAATGCGCTGTTTAACTTGCTGCAATTTTTTAAGCGTTGCTGGGATGAATGATTGTCCACCAAAACCCGGGTTAACACCCATCAATAAAATAATATCAACTTTATCCATTACATAGTCTAAATGGTCAAGTGGCGTTGCTGGATTAAGCACGATACCGGCACTGCAACCAAGATCTTTAATTAATTGTAATGAACGATCTAGATGAATTGTCGCTTCAGGATGAATAGATATGTTTGTTGCACCAGCTTTGGCAAATGAGGTAATTAACTCTTCAACTGGAGAAACCATAAGATGGACATCAATTGGGGCAGTAATACCATAATCACGAAGCGCCTTACAAAACATACTACCCATCGTTAAATTGGGTACAAAATGATTATCCATTACATCAAAATGGACAACATCCGCACCGGCATCTAATACTTTTTGGGTATCTTCACCAAGACGTGCGAAATCGGCGGATAGTATTGATGGTGCAATAATAAATTCATTCATAACATACCTCTACTCATAACGCTTTATACTTTAAAATAGCTTAGGATTTTTGGTATAAGGCTAATATTTCATCAATTTTTTTGCGTCCTTCGCCTGCGCAACTAATTGAGCGCCGCATTTCTGCTCGGTAAAGATGGCGCGCTTTACTATATAATGTTCTGGTATAGTGAGTATCATGATTTGATACCAGAACAGGAATCTCTTTTTTATAGGCAATTTGCTCTGCTAATTGTGATAACCTTTGATGTTCGTCAAACCCAAAGTTATTAGAATAGTAGGCGGTAAAACCTGCTGTTTCATTAGGTGATAGATAAGGTGGATCACAATAAATAACGGAGTTACGTTTCGCCATCTTCATCGCTTTATGATAAGGCGTACAGACAAACTCGGCATTTTGTGCCTTTTTGGCAAAGAAATAGAGTTCCCTTTCCGGGAAATAAATAGTCTTGTAACGGCCAAATGGCACATTAAATAAACCACTATTATTATAACGACAAAGACCGTTGTAGCAGTGACGATTTAAATAGACAAATAAAAGCGAACGTAAATATTGATCTTTACTATGATTAAACACATCACGTAGTTGATAAAATGCTTCAGCCTGATTATTTTGATCATTAAATAGTAATTTAAGATCACTAATAAACTGCTCCGGATGGGATTGTAATAGCTTAAATAGCGCAATTAGATCTTGATTGATATCAGCTAAAATATAACTTTTGAAGTTAGTATTTAAAAAAACGGAACCAGCACCTACAAAGGGCTCAATGAGTTGTTCACCTTCCGGTAGATACCGTTTTATAGTGTCTACAAGCTCATATTTTCCTCCAGCCCACTTTAAAAAGGCTCGTCGCTTCTTCAACGGAAACTCCTATTTTGTCATTGGTAGGATATATGAACAATATCCTTTACTATTTTGCCGATTTTTCTTTATTAATTGTTGCGCCAGATTTAACCCAAGGTTTATCTTGCTGTAGTGCATTTGGTAACGACTGGATTGCTTTTCTGGCTTCATCAGCAGAATTATATGTACCTTTAACTAAAATAAACCATTTGGCATTATTTCGTTTAGTTTCATAAATTTGGTAATCAGTTAGATTATGTTCTTTTACCAATTTTTTTAGACCTTCAACTGATGTTGATGAACTAAGCTGAATCGAAAACTGATCATTCTTTATTTTGTCAATTTTAGTCGGGTTATTATTTGCTTTAGCACTATTATCCACATTATTGTGTGAATTATTGTCCTGATGAGTGTTACGGCCAATTTGTGACTCAGATTTACCATCTGGTAAACGCTGTGTATTTGGTTTACTACCATTATTACCAGTCAATTTGCTACTATCTTGTTGTCCATCAACATTGGTAATTGGTACTGGCACATTGCTAGATGCTTGACTTTGAGTTGTAGTCGTTGCAACGTTATTGGCCGCTGTCATGGTTGGTTCAGATTCTTGCATTACCGAAACACCGCTAATTTCTGGTGGTGTTAGTGGTGTAGGTGTTTTTGGTTTTGACGAACGAAATAACATTATGCTAACTAATAAGACAATAATAACAATAGTTAACCCCATAATTATCAATTTCTTTTTCGAGTAATGCTGAAAAAAATTGGCAATATTAAATGAGGGCGTAGACTGCTTATTGGATTGTTCTGGTATATAACGATCATCTTTATCTACACGCATATTAACTCCTTAACCTATTAACAGGTTTAATGCCTTATAACCAACCATGGTTTATAAATCAATGATTTAAATTTGTTCTATTTTATCAATGATATATCCAGCAACACCTTTGGCACTTTGTTCATCGGTTTTAATTGTGATATCAGCAATCTCTTCATAAAGAGGATCTCGTTCTTGAGCTAATTCTTCATAAAGTTCGCGAGGAGTATTGCCACCTTGTAATAAAGGACGACGTTTATCCTTTTGAGTTCTTGCCATTTGTTTTTCAATAGTCGTTTCTAAATAAACGACAATGCCACGAGCTGATAATCGATTACGCGTCTCTTTTGATAGTACTGAACCGCCGCCAGTAGCAAGTACTACACCTTGTTTCTCAGTCAGTTCATTAATGACTTTCTCTTCTCTGGCTCGGAATCCGTCTTCACCTTCTAAGTCAAAGATCCATGCAATATCAGCACCTGTACGTTTTTCAATCTCTTGATCAGAGTCAAAAAATTCCATGCCTAACTGTTGTGCAATTTGTCGGCCTATTGTGCTTTTTCCTGCCCCCATTGGGCCAATTAGAAAGATATTTCGCTTTTCTGCCATTGTAGTTTCATCATCTATTAATTTTGGTTAAAATTTACAACACAGTATCAATTTGCTTGATTTTTATCATCATTTTGCCTTTGAACTGTGTAACTTTCTTGGATCTCCGTCTAACGACAAAAATTTAGGTCGGTAATTATCTCAATAGATAGCCCTATTTTGCAACAGGTATTTATTAATCAGTTAACTAATCCCTGCTTGGTGTAGATCATGAATATTAAGTGCACCAACTAATTCACCTTGATTATTGACTACTGGCGCAGCTGTAATATTATGATCATTAAACGTTTTTAAGGCTTCGACCGCTTTCCAATTTTCTGGTATTTGATGGCCTGGGCTAGTCATTACTTCGATAATATTGTCTTGTAGTGTACCATGTTTTAATAGTAATCGACGCAAATCACCATCAGTAAAAACGCCAACAATTTTATTATCATCTTGGCATATTGCAACTAACCCCACACCTGTTCGACTTAATTCTAACATCGCATCGAGTACTGTTGCTGATTGTGAAACTTTAGGAATTAAATCTCCTTTTCGCATAATATCTTTTACGTGATTTAACAATTTAGCACCTAGACTACCTGCAGGATGTGAACGAGCAAAATCTTCTTCTTTAAAACCACGAGCACGCATAACGGCAATAGCCAATGCATCACCCATTAATAATGTATTGGTTGAACTTGAGGTTGGTGCAAGTCCCATAGGGCAAGCTTCTTTTTCAATTGAAATGTCTAATACCGCTTGTGCTGCTGTTGCAAGTGGCGAATCAAGTCCACCTGTAATAGCGATAACCGGAATATTCATGGCAGCAAGGATAGGTAAAATAAATTGAAACTCTTTTGCTCGGCCTGAATATGAGATCAAAATCACCACATCGTTTTCGGTTACCATGCCTAAATCACCGTGTAGCGCTTCTGATGGATGCATAAAAAAAGCCGGACTACCGGTACTAGCTAGTGAAGCGGCAATTTTTTTTCCAATATGCCCTGATTTCCCAATACCTGACACCACCACTTTTCCCTTGGTGGACAAGATGAACTGGCATGCCCTTATAAAGTCTTTACCAAGTCGGGCGGGTAACTTTTGTGCTTCGTGAAGTTCAAGTTCAAGAAGTTCACGACCATATTGTAACAATTTATCCATTTTTTATTGCCTATTGAATTAAATTTACACAAAAATTAAATTTATAATCAATTTGATGATCATATTTAATCAGATTATGTTAGATAGTCTAACAATTAAAAATTGAATATTCAAAAAGCTTTTAGAATAAAAAAACAAAATTAGTGAAAGAATATTTCAGAAAGTTTTTTTATAGCAAAAAAATTGCTGAAAGTGAGTTTTTGAAGCTCAAAATATCTTAAACATAAGAACATTGAAATTAATTCAAATTAGAGAAATAAATTAAGTTGTGTTTTTGAGGATCGATTAATTTGGAGGTTAACATTCTGATTTTAAAATCAAATTTAGTCTTAAATTTTAAGGGGGTTTACAAAGCTTTACAATTAAGCGATTATAGTTGGTGAAAGGATACTTTTTAAAACTTTATACGTTTAAATAAATTTATCGATTAATATTTTGGTTGATAAAAAATTTTAAAAAAAACATGGAATTAAGTTAAGGGATTAACGAGTGTATATTATAGTTTTCAATAAGATAACTAGGCCAACCTATAATCTATATTTGGCAAAGTTAAGTTCCCTATGTTCATTTTTTTTACACAATTTATTTTTTCAGCGAATTTCACAAATTTCCGAGAGTTCTTTTCGTCGGTCTTTTTTATCCCGACAGATCTTTTTAATATTATTGCTTAGTATATTGAGCTTAACTTCCTATTCAAGCCAGGCATTAATATCTAAAACATCGAATGTTATTCATGGTAGTGTGCCGTATTTAACTTTCGACGGTGGTCGGACACGAGTCTCGAATACCGAAGATCTGTTAGGGATATCCCTTTCTGATGAAACTAAATATACGCCATCTATTAACAACTCAAGTCTAACCAATCCTATTGAGTTACCAACCGCTATTAAAAGTTTCGCAGATATTGGCGTAATGGTTCCTGCCGATGTTGATTCAATTTCGTTAAATTCACTTATTGGTGAGCCGTATAATTATTGGGGGGATGATGACGGTGATGATGGCGTCACTGCTACAGGCAATTTATATTTATCTATCACTGATAGAGATAACAATCCTGTCATTCGTAACGAAATGATCACCATTTGTAAAGCTCCTTATAAAATGATATTAAAAACAGATGGCGGTACTTTAGCTACTTTGTATGGCGTTCCTAAAAAAAGTGATTTTATTGCGAGTGATGTGACTTATTTCATAAGCCCTAAAGGAAATCCAGTGGTTTGTTTTGCAAAACCTAACTTAGAATATGGTAGTCTTGCTAGTTATGGTCACTACTTTGGTGGACCCGCTACTATGTGGAATGAACAAAAGGGTTTTATTACACAGTCTAATGATCCGTCATCTTACAATCTAAATTTTCCGACAACTGGTGCTAATAATTTGTACTTTGATTTAGATATTGGTGGTATTTATCAAGCCTTATATTGGGAGCCCGTTACTCATAATGATATTACAGCTACTATGACGAGCATATCAGACACAAGTGTTCGTGTTACACTTACTGGTCCTACTAAAAATACAGCCAAAACATCTTTAATATCATTACCTCAAATTTTTGAACTAGTGGGTAAAGATAGTAGTGGTAACTCAGTTATTAAATATGGTTTTCAGTTAAATCAATGGTTCGTAACTCTCAATCAAGAACGTATCAATTATCGTAGAACTGAGAGTTTATGTGGTGATCTAGGTTATCGAATTCCTCAGATAAAGGATTTAACTAATGCAAATTGTGATGGGAAAATTCCAGACCAATCTTTTTGTCAAGGTGCGATTGGTGCCATACCTGCGTCAACTAATGGTTGGTACCAGCGTATTATTGGAGCAGGTTTTTTCTCGGAATGGGGGTATATGGGACAATACAAAGGTGCTCGTTTTGTGCAACATGATGACCGTCTCAACTTTTATTGGACAAGTGATATTCCAAATGGTAATCGAAAACCATATGCCGTAAATTCCCATACAGGATACATTTTTCGCTATGCAGAAATGGGAGAAACCTACGGAATTTGTGTTACTCCTTAACACTTCACACTTAAACAATTATATCTTTTTTCAAGATCGAGGAGTGGAAAAAAGGAAAAAATAGGGCCGTTAAAACTTAGTGGTCTTGTCGTGATACGCCGTTGAATGCATGAGTGTAATATAGTAGTTTTATAGGTTAAAGATAAAATATGTAGGAAATCTATTTCCGTCCTTGAGGGGCTGATGGGCTGATTAAATATTACAGAACGTTCTTTTCAAGAAAAAATTGAAGAAAGGTTTTTTTGAAGTATTAATATCCCAACGCTACTTTAAACCCAAGTAAGATCAATATTACACCCAATAATTTATCAATAATAAATTGAAGTTTGAAATAACGACGCTGGACGATTTGAGTTTGAAAGATAAATACTACCAACGGCCACCAAAGTAAGGCTTCAAACCAAATAATAAATGCGACAAGCAATTTGTCCATTATAGTTGAGTTTGCATTGAGTAGTTGGGTAAAAATAGCCAGAAAAAACAGTGTCGCTTTCGGATTCAGTAAGTTACATAATAGCCCTTGCATAAATGCCGCTTTTACGGTGACATTAATTGGTTGAGTTTGTTTGCTGACATAAGTGGTAGCACTACTTTTAGCTAATAACGCTTTAATACCTATCCATAGCAAATAAGTGGCGCCAGCATAACGCAAGGCATTATACAGCCACGGGGTGGCGGTGATTAATACCGCAATACCTGCCACACAATAGCTCATATGAATGGCGATCGCGCTTATCACCCCTAAACAGGTCATTAATGCCATTTTTCGGTTATAACTTAAGCTGTTTTTTAAGACCAGAAAAAAATCTGGTCCTGGGGATATCATGCCTAAACAACTAATGGTAATAACTAAAATTAAACAATCAATTGTCATTTATACACTACTTTTGAGCTGCATTATTTAAGGTTGCAATGTTTGCTTTATGTTGTTCGATAAATTGTTTTTTATCAACGTGTTCTTCGCTTAAGTAATCGGTTAAAAATTTTGCATTGGTTTTAATTTGTGCACCATTTAGAATCAATCTAGGTAAATCAATTTGATAAATACTTTGATTAGGTGATTTTTGTAAATCATCAACATTTGCATTGGTTAACAAGTAGAGTTTGCGCTCTTTTTCTGATAACTTTTTCACCGTTTCGGTACCAGCTCCCATCATTAAATGGTCGGGGAAGATGTAAAATACGGTGTTGTCTAATATACCTTGCTGTTTTAGGTGGTTAATAAATTCCCCTAAATTATAATCGAGCGAAGCGGCCACAAAGGACATATTATCTTGTTTTGGGCTGATTACTGATGTCATGCGCTCATCATTAAAACCATTTGGAGCATGAGTTGAGACAGTTGAGATAAATAGCGCAAAAGGTTTGTCGGCATTTTGCAACTCTTGTATTTGCTGTTTAGCAATGTCTAATATATCTTTATCATACAATCCAAATGGCGCATTTGGATATTTACCTACATAATTTTTTTCTGAAACGACTTGCATGCCTATTACTTCGGCGGTATGGCCAATCCCTGCAAATTCCGGACCTGCCATAACATAGCGAGTTTGATAACCGGCTTGTTTTAGCACATCACCTAAAGTAACCAATTGAGTGGTATTTGCACCTTTTAATGGTGAAGTTGAGTGTTCTCCGATCAAAAATGGCACGCCAGTCATATAGGTATACATAGAGGCTGTAGTCCATGTACTACCTGCACTCATTGGCATATTAGCAAAGAAAGTATATTGTTGCCTGAGTTGTCTTAAATTTGGCGTAATATCAGCAAAATCTAAAAATCCTTGTTCGAAGGATTCTAATGACAACACAATAATATTTTTGCCTTTTTGGCTATCAAGTTTTGATTTTTCAATATAATCATTCATATTCAAGTTTTGTAATGCTTGGGCAAAAGTTGCTTTTGGAGCGCAAGTAACTTGATAGATTTCATAAGCACGACTAATAGGGCCGTTATGATAACTAATTGAGGCAACGGCAATGACGACTAATAGTAATCGCCAGTATAATTTATATTTATGGCGAAACCAGTTGGCTAATTTGCTGAGGATAAACACTAATCCCAAAAATACCACAATCACCAATAGCGCTTGCAGTTTAAAGATGAATAATCCTTCAATAATATCATTTACGTTCAGATTGACATAAAACTGATAATCAATAAATCCACCACTAAAATAAATTGAGGTAAGCTCCATCACAATAATAACTGTCATTAAAATGATGGTGAATAATTGCCATTTTTTTTGTTTAAAAAACGAAGCTAAACTAATGGTTAAGATAAAAAGTGGTAAAACAACTAACGTCGATAATGGCATAACAATCAATACTCATTTTTACTTTAAAATTTAAAAATTGTCCCAGTATATACTCAATAAGCAGAAAAATAAAAATTCGAATTGATAGGTAAATATCTTAACAAATATATTACAATCAATGCTTATAAATTCTTTGTCATCTATCATACTTAATTTATTTCAACTTATTGATAATAATTATTGTTTGTTATTGATAATTGACAGCATTCGCAATAAGATAGCTAGCAAATATTTGCAAATGTATTAAGGTCTACGCCATGTTGTGCTGGTTACGCAATGTTACGATTGCTATGTCAATGTCTTTGTTTTGTTTATCAATAAGTTATGCTGATATTACTTTGCCTTCTCCACAAATGAAAGATGGCATGGGGTTATTTGATAGTCTTAAAAAACGTGCTTCAACTTCAGGCGGTGGGTTTCCAACCGGCATGGTTTCTGATGATGAACTATCAAGCGTGCTTTGGTCGGCAACAGGATTAAATCGAGGTAAAAATGGTTGGACGGTGCCAATGGCTAATGGTAAGCAACCTTATGTTCGCCTCTATGTAGCAAGCGATAAAGGTGCCTTTTTATATGAATGGGAAGGACACTATCTTCGAGAGATAACTAAGCAAGATATTCGTGCTGACATTGGTATGCAAAATTTTACTAAACGAGCTCCGTATATTTTTATTTTTGTAGCTGATGGTGCTAATCTCAATGATTTTGATGCACAAAAAGCCAATGATTTTAGTCAAATTGCCGTTGGTGCTATGAGTCAAAACGTCTATTTGTCTGCGGCGGCATTAAAACTCAGCTCCCGTTACATCCATTCAATTAAGCCTGAGATTATTAGTCAATCGTTACAATTGCCAGAAAACAGCAAACCAATAGGAATAATGTTGTTAGCAAAATAAGGAGTAAGCAGTGAAAAAGTATTTAACTTTAGTGTTACTACTGATTACCAGTTTAGCGATTTTCAGTTCCCCTTCTTATGCAACCGAAAAGAAATATGCTAGCTGGAATGCGATTGTGGATGAGATGGATATCATTTTGAATGATGCTTATAACATCTATTTCATGAAAGACAGCGAGGCTGCCAAAGCTCGGGTAAACAATGCTTATTTTGGTTTTTATGAAAAGCATGGTGTTGAAAGAGCAGTAATGTCTTATATTTCAGGTAAACGTGGCACAGATACCGAATACCAATTTGCTAAAATTAAACGATTAATGAGTCAAGGCGCACCTAACAAAGTCGTGCGAACCGAGATTGATGTTATTTTGAAAATGCTCCACGAGGATGCTAACGAGTTAGATGGTAAAAAAGAGAGTGGCTGGAGTGTTTTCTTTGCCTCATTTATTATTATTTTCCGTGAAGGATTAGAAGCGATACTGGTGATTGCGGCAATTTCTGCATATTTAGTTCGTTCAGATAATAAGCCAATGCTTAAAGTCGTCTATCTAAGCAGTTTATTTGCGGTGTTTGCCAGCGTGTTAGCTGCTATCGCCTTGCATACTATTGTCGGCTTAAGTGGTGCCAATCAAGAAATTATGGAAGGTGCTGCCATGTTACTTGCAACAGTGGTACTGTTCTTCATAAGTAACTGGATGCTGTCTAAGTCAGAATCGAAAGCATGGAAAAATTATGTTGAAGGTAAGGTACAAAGCGCGGTATCAACAGGAAGCAGTTTTGCATTAGGGTTTGCTGCCTTTTTAGCTGTATTTCGTGAAGGTGCGGAAACGATCATATTTTATCAAGCTATGTTAGCTGATGCTAAAGAGCACATGGATATGGTTTGGTATGGGTTAGGTATTGGTACTATTGTGTTGACTTTGGTATTTGTTGTTATCCGATTTGGCAGTGTTAAATTACCGCTTAAACCATTTTTTATTTGTACCAGTGCATTAATGTATCTGATGGCGATAGCTTTTGCTGGCGGTGGTGTGAAAGAGCTACAAGAAGCGGATATTATTTCGGTCACTCCAGTAGATTTTGTCCATTCAGTAGAGGTGTTAGGCATCTACCCAACGGTTGAAACATTGGTGCCACAGTTGGCCATGCTGATTGTCGTAATACTCTCTATTATGTATTACAAAAAATATCATAAAAATTAAATAATATTATTATTCTTAGTGCAATTTAAACTTGAATAGTAATGAAAACATTGGCAGTAATTTGTAATTGATTAGTCATTAATTTAGTGACTAATTATTAAAGAGTAGAACAAGTTGTTAAAAAAATTAAGGAGTTTTCAATGAAAAAACTGATTATTTCTGCTGGTATTTCGTCAATACTTGCACTTTCTTCAATGGCAAATGCTGCTGCGCCAGCACCAGGTGAAGAAAAAGGTTTTGAAGAGTTTCCAATCGGTGAAGAAGTCACTGTTGGTCCATTACATATTGGTGCGGTTTACTTCCAACCTGTAGATATGGAGCCTGCTGGTATGGGTGGTTTACCTGCTTCTAAGTCAGATATGCATATCGAAGCTGATATTTCTGCTGCCGAAGGTAATAAGTTAGGTTTTGGTGTAGGTGATTTTGTTCCTTACTTAACTGTAAAATATAAAATTCAAAAACAAGGTAGTAACAAAACTATCGAAGGTAATTTTATGCCGATGAATGCATCAGACGGCCCACACTATGGTAACAATATTAAGTTAGATGGTGCTGGTAAATATAAAGTTATATTCATAATCGATAACCCTGAAAAACAAGGTTATTTATTGCATGTAGATAAAGAAACGGGTGTTGAAGGTCGTTTCTGGTCTAAACCAATCGAGGTTTCTTGGGACTTTGACTTCATCCCTCGTGCATGGTAATGATTATTTTTAATTGAGTTAACTCAATAAATAATTAACTTAACTATTGGCGAGTATAACAACTCGCCAATACACGTTGTAATCTTTAGGCAATCGTTATGCTCCAATATCTTATCAGTATTACCGATAATACTTTTGTACCTGTAATCATATTGGCACTTGTTAGTGCAGTGTTTGTACAGTCAAACCATTATAATGGTAAAAAATATCTTATCATTGGTTTTTTATTGGGGATGCTGGCGGCAATCATTTATGCAATATTAAAGCGTAATACCGGTATTGCTGTTCGAGAGTACTATGACCTTGGTGTGATTATTCCTTGGTGCATCATTGTCATTCCATTGCTTATCTGTTGGTCGCTCAGAAATTCGTTTCAACAACCTATTATTAAGATTCTATTGGCAGTATTAACGGCTGTTGCCATAGGGCTGATTACAGCTCAATGCTTACCGAATATTTTACTGTACCCATTTGGATTTGATGTCGGCATGGAGTCAATATTCAATAATGATTATCTGTTTAAATGGGTTGGTTATGGTTTTGCTCTGTTAATTTGTGGTTTAATTGGCTGGTTGATTTATCGCCTTTGCGCTAGGTTATCAATTCGATTGGTGATGGTGATTGCAACATTTGCCATTATTATCTTTACTATTCAAAATGCTATTAATCTACTACAAATATTAATTGTCAGACGATTTATCTCACCGCAACAGTGGATGATGGATCTGGTGATTTTTATTTTAGCGCATGTCAACTTGTTTACTTTTATCTTTATGGTGTTGGTCTTACTACTCACTGTTTTATTATATACCAAAGCAAAAACCACCTCGCTGGTTGGTAATAACCCAGCTCAAATACGCAAACTTAAAGCAAGTTTACGCCGTGATCGTCGTACATCATTGTTGTTAATGGCGGGAGTGGCTATTACAGCCTACACCGTCACTCGTGCTCGTTATATATTTGAAAAAGGGGTCGAGCTCACTCCCGCTGAACCAGTTACGCTAAATGCTGATGGTTTAGTTGTTATTCCATTAGAACAAGTTAATGATGGCAATTTGCATCGTTATGGTTATCAAACAACCGATGGCACGTTAGTAAGATTTATTGTGATTAAGAAAAGCGAAAATGCTTATGGGGTTGGTTTTGATGCTTGTGATATTTGTGGGGCAAGTGGTTATTATCAACGAGGAAATCAAGTTGTCTGTAGTTTATGTGATGTCGTGATGAATATTGCGACTATTGGTTTTTCTGGTGGTTGTAATCCCGTTCCACTTAAATATGAGATTTTAGATGGCAATATGATTATTCGACCTACCCATCTTGAAGTTGAAAAAAGTCGTTTTAAGTAAATGGTTTTAAAAGGAAGAAAATATGTTTCGTAGAATGTTACTTAGCGTGTTAGTTCGTCAAAAAAAGAAGCTATTTTTAATTGCCTTAACCGTTGCTTTAGGTGTTTCGTTGGCGACAGCCATGTTAAATGTAATGTTTGATGTTGGTGATAAAGTTAATCAAGAATTAAAGGCCTACGGTGCTAACTTAAATATCGTACCCAAAGGGGCTGCATTGGTTAATGAGTTATATCAACTGGATAATGTTGATACACAAGCTGCTATTCAATATATCAAGCAAGATGATTTAGTAAAGATTAAGATGATTTTCTGGGCATATAATATTGTTGATTTTGCACCTTATCTTACTACACAAGTAACAGTTAATGATAAACCAGTTACCCTAGTTGGAACTTGGTTTAATAAACATCTGACTATTCCAACTGGTGATGAAGTTGACACTGGTATGTTAGCTATGAAGTCATGGTGGTCAATTGAAGGCAACACTATGAAGGATGATAATTTGCAAGGTGTAATGGTGGGTGAGACTATTGCCACGCAATTGAATCTAAAACTAGGCGATAACCTTGAACTAACTTCACCAATAACGAATAAAAAAATTACTTTAACTGTAAATAATATCTTCCATAGCGGAGGAATCGAAGATGCTCAGCTTTATGTGTCACTTCCTGTCGCGCAAAACCTAGCTAATAAAAATGGTTTGGTTGAACGTGTAGAGGTGAGTGCATTAACCACGCCTGAAAATGATTTAGCCCGTAAAGCTGCACAAGACCCAAATAGTTTATCACGAACCGAATGGGATACATGGTATTGTACCGCTTATATTAGTTCGATAGCTTATCAATTGGAAGAGTTAATGCCCGATGTTAGAGTTAAAGCAATTATGCAAATCGCTGAATCAGAAGGATCGATCTTACAAAAAACGCAGTTATTAATGCTATTGTTAACTGTTTTATCCTTAATCTGCTCGGCGCTAGCAATATCCAATTTAGTTACTGCCAATGTGATTGAGCGTAGTACTGAAATTGGTTTATTAAAAGCGTTAGGGGCAACGAATATTTCGGTAGCCCTGTTAATCCTTACTGAAATACTGATCATTGCTTTACTCGGGGGGATGGTTGGTTATTTTGTCGGTCTTGGCTTTGCGCAAATTATTGGGCAAACGGTATTTGGTTCGTTTGTTGAACCTAAGATGATTATTATTCCACTGGTGTTAATTATGGTAAGCATGATTACGTTATTAGGCAGTTTACCGGCATTACGTATTATGATGTTTTTACGCCCAACCGATGTGTTGCATGGTCGGTAAGTGAGGCTAAATGATGATGAATAAAAATCAACGCTTTATTTTAAAAACGCTGCTTAGTTCGTTAATTCGCCGTCGTTCCCGGATTGCTATTGCGTTACTCGGTGTAGCGATAGGAGCCACGGTTTTACTTGGTATGGTTACACTTTGTTATGATATTCCAAGACAAATGGGACAAGAGTTTCGCTCTTATGGTGCTAATCTGCTGTTGATGCCGGCTAATAATCAACCTACCATGCCAATGGCGGAAGTAAAAAAAGCTGTTAGCTTACTCCCGCAAGATAAGCTATTAGGGGTTACCCCATTTCGTTATGACTCTATCCGCAGTAATCAACAGCCTTATACCATTGTCGGCACGCAGTTTGATCAAGTTATCAATACTAGCCCTTATTGGAAAATAGAAGGTGAAGTGCCGAAAAATCCAAATGAAATTATGATCGGTACCGATATTGCCCATTTTGCTAAGCTTAGCATTGGTAGTACCATACCAATTTCAGGAAAATCTAAACAAAATTCGCGCTTCGATGAAGAATTAACTATTACCGGCATCGTCAAAACCGGTCGAGCTGAGGATAACTTTATCTTTATTGAACTCAATGATCTTGAAACGTTACTCGAAGAAAACAATCAAGCCGAAGTGGTCGAAATAAGTATTACGGCAACGCAAGATGAGTTACAGCGCTATATTCAAACCATTAAAGATAATTCCAGCTCGGTCGACCCCCATCTTATAAAATGGGTAACACAATCGGAAGCATCGGTGCTCGGTAAACTATCATCTTTACTCTATTTGGTCACACTAGTGGTGTTAATTTTGACGATGATCTGTGTTGCCACCACGATGATGACCGTCGTTATGGAGCGCCGTAAAGAGATTGGTCTGAAAAAGGCTATTGGTGCAACCAATAAAAGTATTGCCAAAGAATTTTTAGCCGAAGGATTAATCTTAGGTATTGTCGGTGGTGTGATTGGAGTAATTTGTGGTCTGATTTTTGCCCAAGTAATCAGTGCTAATGTATTTGGGCGGTCAATTGTAATTGAATTTTATTTAATACCAACAACGATTATTATTTCGGCTGTGGTAACCATTATTGCGTGTTTAATTCCAGTAAAACGAGCACTTGAAGTTGAACCAGCATTAGTTTTACGTGGCGAATAGGATAGTAAAGTATGAATATGCTCGAAGTGAATAATGTATCTAAAATCTATGGCTCATTACATGCCTTGTCTGAAGTTAACTTAACCGTTGAAGAGGGTAAATGGTTATCTATTATGGGACCATCAGGCAGTGGTAAAACAACCTTAATGAATATTATTGGTTGTATGGATAAACCGTCATTAGGCTCTGTGATTTTAGATGGACAAGATATCACCCAGTTGTCATTACCACAGCTGACGGAAATTCGCCGTGATAAGATTGGTCTAATCTTTCAACAATTCCATCTTGTTTCCTATTTAACTGCATTAGAAAACGTAATGGTGGCGCAATATTATCACAGTATGGTAGATGAAAAAGAAGCCTTACAAGCATTAGAACGAGTTGGACTTGCGGCACGGGCCAAACATTTACCGCGCCAATTATCTGGTGGTGAACAGCAAAGGGTCTGTATTGCCAGAGCACTAATTAATTATCCAAAACTGATTTTAGCTGATGAGCCAACTGGTAACTTAGATGAAAGTAATGAAGCAATGGTTATGAACTTACTACATCAACTTCACGAAGAAGGAAGTACAATCATCGTTGTTACGCATTCGCCTGAAGTATCAAAACATGCGCAGACTACGGTGGTTCTTGAACATGGTAAGGTAGCAAGTATTATCAATAATTAATGATTAAAGGGTCTATATTTATGAAAAATCGCATTGTTTCATCTGTATTGTTTATATTCATCGGGGCGCTACTTATTTTATTTCCGCTTTATATTTTACCTGTCTGCCCGTTACCTGATGCGCAAACTATACCTGCTACAACGATGGCAGGGGATGGGCATATGCATTCAACTCCAGGTAAAATCATGAAATGCTTTTGGACTGCAAGGGCAGAAATTGGTATTGGTAGTTTAGTGATTGCAATTGGTGCGTTAGTACTATTTAGTCGCTCACTATTTGTCCGTATGGGATTGAGTATGGCGTTAGCTTGCACTGCAGTTTTAGCGGCAGCTATTCCAACTATTTTAATCGGTGTCTGTGGCAATGAGATGATGCGTTGTAATATGGGTGCCAAACCTGCACTGATTTTATTAGCTATCGTTTTAGTAATTGCAGCAATTAGCAATGTGCTCTATTTGAATAAACACGTGAATAAACAAATAAGATAAACAGTATTAAGAAAGCATTAGCAATCAACATTAGTCAACGCCAACTTTAATACAACAAGATATAGAAAACGAGAACCAAAACATGCAAGAAAAACCGATTACTATAGCAAATTTGGCATGGCGAAACATTCAAAGACGACCATTTCGGAGTTGTTGTTTGATTATCATTATTATGCTGTTTTCCGCTACGCTATTTGGCGGTAGCGTGTTAATGAAAAATCTGAGTTTAGGTATTTCCGGTATGGCTAATCGTTTAGGCGCGGATATTCTTGTTGTACCTTACGGTTATGAAAAAAATCTTGAAGTTGCATTGTTACGTGGTGAACCAAGCAGTTTTTATCTAAAAGCGGATTTGATGGATAAAATTAAAGTAATCAAAGGGGTTAAAGCTGTCTCCCCCCAACTGTTTATCGCTTCATTGAATGCTGGTTGCTGTACCTCTAAAGTACAACTTATTGGTTTTGATCAGCAAAGTGATTTTGTGATCAAACCGTGGTTGCAAACGCAGTTAAGCCAACCATTGATCGATAATCAGGTAGTTGTTGGTAGCAAAATTACCGCCAATGTAGGTGAAGAAATTAAGTTTTTTAATCATCCATTTAAAGTCGCAGCCAAAATGGATAGTACCGGAATGGGCTTTGATACCTCTGTATTTATGACAATTCCTACGGCACAATTACTGATGAAAGAAGCGAACCTAATTGAAGGCGATACTGAACACTTTGCTAACTATGTATCATCAATTTTTGTTAAAGTCGATCCTGATTATCAGCCTAAAGATGTTGTTAATCAGATGATGCCGAAATATGCTATTGACTACAATATTGATTTTGTGATGACCAAAGGCATGTTAAGTAATATTTCCAAGTGGCTAAATGGTTTTTCAACTATTGTCTATAGTTTATCGGCAATTTTCTGGGTACTGGCGATTATTGTCATCTTTGTGATATTTTCATCATCACTTAATGAACGTAAACGTGAAATAAGTCTATTACGTATTTTAGGCGCTTCACGTAGTGATCTGGTTAAAATGTTACTGCGAGAATCGCTTATTATTAGCGCTTTAGGTGGTATTGCAGGTATTGTGATTGCTGGTGTATTGATTTATGCCTTTAGCTTATTGATTTGCCAGTCGATAGGTTTGCCATGTATGAACATTTCCATTACTGACGGATTTATTTATGCATTAATGGTATTTATGTTGACGTTAATTATTGGTCCACTGTCTAGTATTTATTCGGCATTGTCGTTGACTAAATTTGATACTTATCAAACATTAAGAGAGGGTGAATAATGTTATTGGATGTCAAAAACCTTCGCAAAGATTATCAACGTGGTTCGCAACATTTCTCAGCGGTAAATAATGTTAGTTTTTCAATGGCACGAACCGATTTTATCAGTATTATGGGCAAATCAGGCAGTGGTAAAACAACGTTACTTAATATGATTGCTGGGTTATTGACCCCGACTCAAGGTAAAATTACCATTAATGGTACCAACTTATTTGAACTTGATGATAAACAGGTATCAGCATTTCGTAATCAAAATATTGGCTACATTCCACAAGGTAGTAGTTTATTACCCAATTTAACCGCACTGGAAAATATTCGCTTACCATTTTATTTAACTAAACGGGAAAACCAATCTAGCTTAAATTATGCACTGGAGCTGCTTGAAAAGGCTAAAATTGGCTACTTAAAAGATACTTATCCTGCGAATATGTCGGGAGGAGAAATGCGTCGAATTGCTATTTTACGTGCGCTGATTTGTCGACCACAATTAGTGATTGCCGATGAACCTACCAGCGATCTTGATGAAGAAAGCTCCGCACAAATTATGGCGTTATTAACCGAGATTCACCAACAAGGTACGGGACTATTAATTGTTACTCATGATAATGATGTAGCAAATTACAGCCAAAGAAAGTTAAAAATGTCCTCGGGTAGATTAATTGATTAATTTACCTTTATGGCTTTATTATTAATTATAAGAGTAGTGGATTACAGCCCATATCGATCATAATTTTATTTAACTTTATGAGCGGTAATCCAACTAATGAATTAATATCATCACCTTCAAGCTTATCAAAAAGGGTGATACCTAATTCATCACATTTAAAACTACCAGCACATTGTAGTGGCATCTCTTTAGCGATATAAGCATCAATTTCTGCATCTGTTAACTGGCGAAAAGTAACCTTAAACGGTTCACAAATTGTTTGCGATTGGCCAGTACGAGTATGAATGACGGTCATTCCGGTATAAAAGTAAAACGCTTTGCCACTGCTATTTCTCAATTGTTGTTGGGCATTTTCAATGGTATGTGGTTTGCAAACAATCTGATCATCCAATACACCTACTTGGTCAGAACCAATAATCAAACTATCAGGATAATTAGCCACTAACGACTGTGCTTTGGCATTAGCTAAACGCACCACCAATTGCTGTGCACTTTCATTTAGCAAAGGCGTTTCATCACAAACGGGTGGTACACACTCAAACGGAATGGCTAATTTTTCCAATACTTTTTTACGTGATAGCGATGTCGATGCTAAGATAATTCTCATTGCAACTATTCTCTTAAGATTCATGGGGAAAGATGAGCATTAAAACCGATATGACCGTAATAATCAACTATCAGTTGTGTTATAAAGTTATCCAGCAACGATGGTCAGTTTGATTTTGGGTTTATTGTCTCAATGGCTTATCAATGACTTTTTTCGATATGTTTTATTAACTACTAAATCAGTTAAACTACAAGAAATTGCAACAAATCTTTGTTCATTGAATTTTAGACTGCTGTTTGGTGGCTATTTCAATACCGCGGTTACGTCCGAGCAAAGAGGGTTTACGCGACCCCTTTTTACCAACTCCCGCGGCGACCACGCAAGTGGTCACGATGTGACGGCCTTCCGCCATCGTTCGCTGTTAACGCACCGGCTGTATTTGTTCCAGACAAAGCGCAGCCTTGCCAAACTTCCCTGTTTGTCATGCTAATCTCATTTTGTTGTCAGCACTTTGCTAATGTCGCTAGATTGAACTCACCGAACAGATTGATAAAAATAAATTTTTATTATTGGCACTAGCTAATATTATAGTTAATTTTAGTGATTTATCGGATGGATTTTAAGCTCAAAAAACCCCTTTCCTCAAATTTTTTTATTTGGTGAGTTTCGGACGTTTTGTTGTTTGGTGGTTATTTATAAATGGCGGTTACGTCCGAGCAAAGAGGGTTTACGCGCCCCCTTTTTACCAACTCCCGCGGCGACCACGTAAGTGGTGACGTTGTGACTTCCTTCCGCCATCGTTCGCTGTTAACGCACCGGCTGTATTTGTTCCAGACAAAGCGCAGCCTTGTCAAACTTCCCTGTTTGTCATGCTAATCTCACTTTGTTGTCAGCACTTTGCTAATGTCGTTAAATAAGATTCACCAGACTTTTCAGCAAGAAATAAACTTTTATATTTAAAGCTAATTAATTTTAGTTTTATGACTAATTTCGGAGAGATGATGGGATGTTTTAAGCTTTAAAAACCCCGTTCCTCATCTGAAAACGACGTTTATTGCTTATTGGTTGATGTTGAGCTAATAAGTAAAGACTAAATAACAATATCGTTTGTTTTACCGTTACTTTGAGGTCATGATGATAAATAATGTTTGCTATAGTTGATCTCTGTCATGATTTTGCAAAAAAATTATTTCAATCTTTTATATTCACGTTAGGATAGTTATGTAACAACTGGATTTCATTTAAAATTAGTATCATACTGAACCAATACCATTGGCCTTCACCAATAAAATGGTAAAGCCAAGTTTAAATATTGTGAGGAGGCGTTATGTACAAAAAAATATTAGTTCCGATTGATGTGCTTGAAGATGAATTAACTCAAAAAGTGATCCCTCATGTTGAGTGTCTAGCAAAATTATCTAATGCACAAGTTATCTTCTTTCATACCTTACCAGTTGCATCGGCTATTGTGAATGCTTACTCATTTGGTTTTGATGAGTTTAAAGATCAAGCTACTGTACAAACAGAACAGTGGTTACATCGTTTGATTGATACAATTAATCTACCACAGGAAAATTTATCTTTTTCAATCGCTTTTGGTAATCCAAGAGATGAGATCTTACATCTAGCCGAAGAAATTGAACCAGATCTTATTATTTTAGGTTCAAGACGCCCTAATATCTCAACACACTTGCTGGGTTCAAATGCCTCAGGAGTGGTACGAGGTGCGAAAACATCAGTGTTAGTTGTACGTTAGTTGTACATAAAGTTGAATCAATGGTGATAGATAAGAATTATGATCTTTAGGAATATTTTTTATAGTTTTTTAATCTTATTTAGTTTTTCTGTAAATGCTGACGTATTTAATCGTCAGGATATTTCGACGATTACTATTCATAATATTCTTGGTTATGATTTTCAAAAATCCTTAATTCTTAAAATAACCGCTGATTCAATTTTTATCCCTCATGGATTTTGTAATGATAAAGAATGTCCTATAGATGGTCAGGATATAGAGTATCTAGGACATCATGATATTTTTAAATTTGTTCCTGAGGAATATTTAATAAGATCAAACTATATTAATCCAATGTCATATGATGGTATGGGTACAACTAAATTAGAAATTTGTATTGTAGATGGTCGTTGTCATTCATGGAATTATGGAGAGTTTGATGATAAAGAGATGATACTTTTTTATGATAAATTGAAACAAATACGAACTGGTAAAAGTGAATATCAATTTCATCCGAAAACTATCCCGCCATTGACTAAAGTAATTTTTGATAAAAAAAAACTGACATCAATTAATCTATATCAATTAATTGCTTACCCTTTTAATGAAGTGCTGTTATATACAATTACAGCTGATTCAATAACTGAATATCCTTTCACAAAATGTTATCTAATCAATAGTGAACTTGAATGTGATGTAAAAAGTAAAAGTATTCAGTACCGAGATAAATATAATATTTTTAAGGCTTTTCCAACTTTATTCTTATCAGGCTCTAATTTTGTTGATCTTAGGGAATATGGTGGAGGAGATAATAATTTCTTTGCATTGTTCAAAGTAGAAGGTTGTTTTACTGATGGTCATTGCAATATATGGGAATTTTATGATGTGAATCGCAATATTGATGATTTTTTTTATCGCTATCATGATGATATTACTAATCGTTATAATGATGATGAAACAAAAGAATTTCTAAGCAAAATAATGCAACTTTATTACGATACACTAAAAAGTAATACTAAAAATTAATAGTAAGAAAATAAAAGGGGGAATAGAAATAATAATGAAAACAAAGATATTTTTGGGTTGGTTATTTATTTTTTCCAGTTTTATTGTTAACGCCAAAATATTCGATACTTATAACGCAAGAATGATTATCTATGATTCAACACCGGAAGCACCGGTTGGAAGAATGCGCTTTGAAATAACTGAAAACTATATTGTTAAATATGCAACATTAACTTGTATTCGAAACGATAATGTTAGTCGCTGCACAGCTAATGAGCCTGACAGTAAATACACTGGTTATCATAATCTTTTTCAATTAATTCCTGAAAGATATTTAAGAAGTGATGAATATTATAATATGCAAGAATATGATGGGCCTGGTTATAAGATTTATATTAATGCTAGTTTAGATAGTATGGTAAACAATTTATTTAGCTCTAATACGCCAGATCGTAAAGATAAAGATGTCGCAGAATTTTTGGATAAAATCGATCAACTTTTAACAGGTAAAACTGAATATCAATTTGAACCTATCATGATTGATAAATAAAATAATTTAAGTATTTTTTTGCCCCTTTTTAGTATGCCAGTAAAATTGGTTGTACCTATCCGTAATAATATTACTATAATGAAGTTTGATAGAGATGGTATTACTGAAATTGTTTTGAAAAATTGTCAAAGTCAGATAATGAAAAAATATTTTGGTTTAACTATCAGGGATAATAAACAGAGCGGGCTTCATATCTGTATACATTATCTGAAAAAAGTTCTGAGCAATCATTTAAAGTTAATATCAGGATTAAGTCTGATATTCTTTTATCAGAAACAGCTTTAGATAATATTTAAAAATTTTGTTTTGTTTGATCAATTTGTTAATTCATATATTAAGTTTGATAATAATTATTTAATCGATAAAATTATTGCAAATCAAATAATCAATATAGTTTCAATATATACTCTTTTTTTAGATTAGCTAGAAAGGATAGATACTGATGAAAATTAAAAATATCGATCATTTTGTCATTACTAGTCATGATCTCACTAAAAGCATTGCATTTTATCAAGATATTTTAGAATTGAAACATGTCGAACGCAACGGACGCCATGCTTTTGTTTTTGGCAATCAAAAAATCAATATTCATGCTAAAAAAGGCGAGTTTCAACCAGCGGCATTACACCCAGAATATGGAAGCCAAGATTTCTGTTTAATTGTTGAAGACGATATTGAAAGCGTAAAAAAAGAAATTATAAAAAAAGGTTATCCGATTGTAGAAGGGATTGTTGAACGACATGGTGCTAAAGGCAATATCAAAAGTCTATATCTAAGAGATCCAGATGGAAATCTTGTCGAACTAGCTAACTATTGTAATTGAAGTTAATACTGATCGACCAAACTTAAATAATTGGCTATCTAAATATAAAAATTTGAGGAAAGGGGTTTTTAAAGCTTAAAATCAATCCGATAAATCACTAAAACCAGTTATCTCATTAGCTAGGGCCAATAATAAAAGTTTATTTTGATAAATCAGTTTAGTGCTTCTCATTTAGCGACATTAGCAATGTGCTGACAACAAAGTGAGATTAGCATGGCAAACACGGATGTTTGACAAGGCTGCGCTTTGTCTGAAACAAATACAGCCGGTGCGTTAACAGCGAACGATGGCGGAAGGCAGTCACCTTGTGACCACTTGCGTGGTCGCCGCGGGAGTTGGTAAAGAGGGTTCGCGCAAACCCTCTTTACTCGGACGTAACCTCTGTATTGAAATAGCCACCAAACAACAAAACGTCCGAAACTCACTGAATAAAAAAATTTGAGGAACGGGGTTTTTGAAGACTAAAAATATCCAATCACTAACCCTTTTTTTTGACTTAAAATAAAATCTTTAAAAATCAATATATTGATAAATAGCTCAAAAAAAGGGTTTTTATTGGTAAAAATAGACTTTGCCTTTTTGCCAACAACATTTATAGTATATCGGGTTCTAGTTCACTGCCGTGTAGGTAGTTTAGAAATATCACAGATAGAATTGAATCATTAATACCTGGTTCACTGCCGTGTAGGTAGTTTAGAAATTGCCGAATATCGAGATCAACGTTTTTAGTATGTTCACTGCCGTGTAGGTAGTTTAGAAAGTCTTGTTCTGCCCAAGAATAAGGGAAACGAGGTTCACTGCCGTGTAGGTAGTTTAGAAAAGCCTGCGGCAACAAAAGTATTGGGTAAATTCGTTCACTGCCGTGTAGGTAGTTTAGAAATCATAGCGCAACATTAATTCTGTATGTTCGTTGTTCACTGCCGTGTAGGTAGTTTAGAAATCAATAAATGAAATTGGTTTTTGAATTGAGGTGTTCACTGCCGTGTAGGTAGATTAAAATTAGCCAAAATTATAACGCCCGAAATCCATCAAACTAGAAAAGTTTAGCAAAGGAGTTTTTTAAGGTGAATAAACTTATCACATGCTATAATCATTTTCACTCATAATTAAACTCTACACCTATTATGAATAATAATTCAATTGACAACAAACTAAATGAAAAAATGGTGCTTATTTTCAAAGCACTCTCTGATCCAGTTAGAATTGAAATAATTAAATATTTAAAAAACATAAGAACGGAGGTCATTTGTGGTGAAATAGGCCAAGCGGTTGGTATCAGTAAACCTTCGGGAACTTATCATTTTAAGTTATTACAACAATCTGAATTAATTAATGTAAGAAAAAGTGCTAGAGAAAAATATATAGAACTGAATAAATCAACATTTGATAAATATGTTACAGGTTTTTTTGATAGTCTTTAAAATATTTAAATGTTGATTTAATCTTATATTTACTGCTAGAGGGTTATTAACTATTGTAATTTATTCCTTGTTGATAATTTGAGTGAAAAAACTATCCCTAATAACGATATTACTCCTGTGGTGATAATTACCGCATCGAATCCTTGGGCAAAAGCTAGCGAATTAGTTATTCCGCCAAAAATATTGAATATAATTACTGATATTGTTGTGCCTATGGCACCGCCAAATAAGCGAAATATATTATATATTCCAGATGCTTTTCCTAAATATATTGGCTCAACAGCACTTAATACTGATTTTTGCAGAGCTGGTCCAGCCATTGAAAGCCCCATACCGGCGATCATTAAAGGTATTGCCATAGCTATATATGAATTAGTTAAATTAACTAAAAAAATAATTAGCAAATAACCGATTCCCTGTAAAAACAATCCTAGTGTTGCAATAGTCTTTTCACCAAATTTATCTACAGCGTTGCCTGCAAATGGTGCTATTACTACTAATGTTGCTGTCCAGGGTAATAATTGTAACCCAGCCATCAGTGGATTAGTTTTTTCAAATACTAAGAAATATTGAGGTAAAAAGAATAATACGCCAAACATAGATGCATATAATAAAAAAGTTGCGATATTACCGTTAGTGAATACTTTTGAATGAAATAATATCAACGGAATCATAGGGGTAGTAGTCATTTTTTGTCTAATGATAAATAAAATACCAAGTACTAGACAAGATAAGCCGGTAATAGTCGTTATAATGTGCGAGGTTTGTGTCGTTATTTCTGATAATGACCATATTATTCCCGCTGAAGAGATGGTGATAAGTAGAAAATCAGTAAAGTTCAATTTATCTTCTTTGCCTTTGCTTTCAGGTAATAATCTATGGGCAAAATAGATTGTTATTATACCTATAGGTAAATTAATCCAAAATATCCATTGCCAAGATAAAGTAGCGACAATAAACCCACCTAAAACAGGCCCAACAATAAGCGCTAAACCACCAATCCCACTCCATATTCCCAATGCTTTTCCACGTATATTTGCGGGTAATGAATGGGTTAAAATAGCCATTGACATTGGCGTCATAACACAAGCACCAACAGCTTGTATCATTCTAGAAATGATTAATTCAATAATATTATTCGATAAAGCACAAAATATGGAAGCGATAGTGAAAATAGCGATACCAATAAGATAGACTTTTTTTCTGCCTATTTTTTCGCCTAGTGAAACACCAACAAGTAATAATGCCGCTATGGTTATATTATAAATATTCAACAACCACTGTAATAAATTAACTGATATTTGAAAATTATTCCGTATTGCAGTAGTGGCTGTGGTGACTATCATTGAATCTATCATTGACATGAAAAATCCTAATGAAGTTAAAATAATAATAGCTGATGAATTGACCTTTTTTTCTTGCATTTTATTAACCTTTTGCTTTGCTATACTTAGCTAAAATAGGACTTTCAATGTATATGTTTAATGTATTGGCCTATGTGTAAACTAGCTTTTTTGATTTATAGTTTTATAGTTCATTAGTTATTTAACTATTTTATCATCTTAATTAAAACAAACAGAATAATCAATAGTAGATTGCAAAGATCAATTTGATTTAAGTAATAATATAAGTGGTAAGAAGTTACCGCCTTGCGGCGGTATTTTATTTATTATTGATGTTTAACAATAAAACAGCAGTGGATCTGTTTATTGCGTTTAAAATCGAGCGATAAAGTTTTATCGGTGATATCTTGAAATGTTAGCCCTAGTTTTTGCATACCATCGGCATCTATTTTGAACCCACGTTTATTGTTCGAAAATACTATTATACCATTTGGTCTGAGCAAACGTTTTAAATCATTCATTAATTTTAGATGATCACGCTGAACATCAAAGGTATCGTTCATTCGTTTAGAATTAGAAAATGTCGGCGGGTCGATAAAAATCAGATCAAATTGTTCATCTGCTTGAGATAAATAAAGTAAGCAGTCTGCTTGTATTAATCTATGGTTTTTACCGGTTAAGCCATTTTGTTTTAAATTGCGATCAGCCCACTCTAAATAGGTACGAGACATATCAACAGTTGTGGTCGATTTAGCTTTACCAAGACCAGCATAAACTGTAGCACTACCTGTATAAGCAAATAGATTTAAAAAGTCTTTTCCGGCACTCATTTGGCCAATCATTTTTCTGGCTAAGCGGTGATCCAAAAATAATCCAGTATCTAAATAATCCACTACGTTAACCCAAAACTGAGTTTGTTTATTGTTAATTGGATATTCATGGACTAAAAAATAATCCTGTTTTTGTCCGAGTTTTTGATATTGTTGTTTACCTTTCTGTTTTTCGCGAGTTTTTAGTACCAACTGATCAGCGGTTAGTTCTAGTACAGACATGGTCGCATTGATAATATCAAAAAGTCTTTGTCGAGTTTTTTGTGGATCGATATTTTTGGGTGCAGCATATTCTTGTACTACAATTTTGTCTTTGTAACGATCAATAGCCACGTTATATTCAGGTAAATCTGCATCATAAAGACGATAGCATTCAAGTTGTTCTTGGCTCGCCCATTTTTCAAATCTTTGGCAATTTTTACGTAAACGATTGGCAAAATCGGCTGCGGGTAAATTTTGCTTAATGAGTGGCTGATCCGATTGGCGATCAGCGATTGAGTAATTCTTTTGTACGCAATCTAAAGGCCCATTTTTGGCTTTAAATTGTTTATCAGCCCGCATTTGTAAACAATCTAATAGTTGTGGTGTACCACTAAATAACGATAATCGCCAACCACCAAACTGTTGTTTAATTTGTCGACCTAAGGCTGAGTGCAAAGCAACTAAAGCCGGTTCGCTTTCTAACCGCTCGCCATAAGGTGGATTACTAATGATCATGCCATGTAAATTACGATCAAGTGGATTGGTTAATTGGGTTACGTCCTGCAAAGTAAAAGTAATTAAATCACCTACACCAGCATAGATAGCATTTTGCTTGGCGCGTTCTAATACCATAGGATTATTGTCATAACCGATAAAAGTGGTTTTCGTTTTTTGGACATTATGTTTAGCTTTAAAGAGTAAATCATTCCAAAGCGTCGGGTTGAATCCTTGCCAAGCAAAAAATCCCCATTGTTTACGTAACAGTCCAGGTGGAATATTAGAGGCCATCATCGCAGCTTCAATTAGTAAAGTTCCTGAACCACACATTGGATCGATAAGAGGTTCATCTGTTTGCCAGCCTGAACGGAGAATAATTGCTGCAGCTAAGTTCTCTTTTAACGGTGCTTGTCCTGTTTGCTGACGATAACCACGTTGATGTAGACTTTCACCACTTAAATCTAACGATAAGCTAACTCGATTTTTGTTTAGATAAGCATGTAAACGAATATCTGGATTTTGTTTGGCAACATTTGGGCGTTGATTGGTTTGACGCATAAAATGATCAACAATTGCATCTTTGATCTTTAATGCTCCATATTGGCTATTGCGAATAAAGTCATTTACGCCAACAAAGTTGATGATAAATGAGTTATCGACCGCAAAAATATCGCACCATTTGATATTCATCACACATGAATAGAGATCTAAGTCACTATAGATATCAAATTCGGCAATGGGTAATAGAATCCGAGAAGCCAAACGAGACCATAATAATGATTGGTACATGGTTGATTGATCAGCGTCAAAGTAGACACCACCTTGCGACACTTTACAATTTATCGCGCCAATATTTTCTAACTCTTTTTTTAATAACTCTTCAAGCCCGCGAGAGGTGCTGGCAAATAGCGTTTTCATGCATAATCCACTCAACAATAAAATTGCAGGCATTATACCGATTAATTGCAACAGTGGGAAATAGTCAAACTAAACAATCTATAAACAAAAATAATAAGAATAAAAAATTTGCAAATAATAGATATAAAGTAAAAACGTCGAAAATACTTTTTGCTCATGCTTACGATTCTTAACAAAATCCTCGTAAACAAGGTTTGCTAAATATAGCTTATTTATTTATAATTTTTTTGTTTTACAGCAAAAAAAAACTATTTGTACTAAATAAAACAAATAGATAAATAATTGTCCGTGTTGGTGTTTCAAAAGATAGTTGTTCAGATGCTATCTATAATTTAAATTCTTATCAAGAAATCTATTTATGCTAATTTTTAATAAACAATTCCGCAACATTATTGTTACATCATTAATCACTTTGTTTATTGCTATCACTTTATCATTAACAATAAATGTTAATGATGTTAATGCGTTGAGTTCATCATCAGTAAAACCAATTCATGGACATTTGCCGTATTTAACTTTTGATAATGGAATTACTAAAATTAATGATACAGATTCATTGCTTGGCATAACTTTATCTGATAATACAATTATTAGGCCAAGTAAGGATGTATCTAGTGAAGATAATCCAATAATTCTACCCAATACAGCTGATACCTTTGAAAATATACAAACTATCGTACCTTTGGCAAACAAAGGAAATAATAACTATCCAAATGTAAACCTTAATATTCTTATTAATGAACCTTATAATTATTTTATTGATGAAGATGGTGATAATGGGGCAAAAGTAACCGGAAATATTTCGATTAAATGGAAAAATTATCAATCAAGTCCAATTTATCCATATAAAATAGAGGAACGAGATATCACTGATTTAGTCAAAAATAACCCTAAAATGAAGCTTAATCCTTGTAATGGTGTCTATAAGCTTATTATAAATACGACCAATGGTCATATTAAAACTGAATATGGGTTACCAAATTATAGTGAATTTAGTGATGGAAACCATACTTATTATATCAAACCTAATGCTGAACAAGCTTTTGTATGTTATGCCCAACCTAATATAGTCTATCATTCAGGTTTTGAACTAGGATTTTATGATGGAACAACCTGGACAAATTACCAAGGTTATAGAGTATTTAATCCTTCTAATAGTGGGAATTATTCTGGTCAATCAAGTATAACTAAAAATAATTTTCCATCTACTGGTGCTGATGGTCTGTATTTTTATTTGACTTTAGCCGGCATTACCCCTGAAAAAGTTGTAGAGATAAATGGTAATATTATTAGATCTGATGAGAATAGTAACATAAGTCTAGTTCTAGAAGCAGGCAAAACAAGTTACTGGTCTGCAAGTAAATGGAGAGCCGGCTCTATAAACTCAAAAGGTAAATTTGTTGGAACTCATTGGAATAAAAGTATTGATCCAGCTGTAAAGGTGACTTTAAATGGACCAAAATTTGATTCGACAAATAAAGATTTTAAACCTGTTACATTTAAAATTTATGCCGATAAAGCGAAAAGTCAGTTATTATACGAATTTAGATTAATGCGTTGGTACATAGTGCAACCTGAAGTTGAATATGAAAATCAGATGGCAGCGATCAATTATTGTCAAAAATTAGGCGTCAATTATAGATTGCCTGATGTAAATGACTTTACTAATGCTAATGAAACTAATGTTGGTTGGTCGAATGGTTTTCCTGGACAAGGCGATAAGTATGCGCGTCAATTAAGTTATCAAGATAACGCGAGGTGGATTGGCGGATTATTTAATGAATGGGGTTGTTTAGCGAATGGAGCTAGTATCATAGGTAAAGATAAATATACAAATGGTTTATGTTCAGGTTATCCTTCTACTAATTGGGACTCTTATTATTACTGGACTAAAAGTACAGCATTAAATTCTAATGATTATGGTAAAGGTTTATTAGTGTTTTCAGGATATGGTCATCCAGTTTTATATGATGCTAGTCCGAATTATATACGTCGTGTTGCATGTGTCACCCCTTAATACACAAATTTAGACACTATATGTAAATCATGTAGTGTTAATCAATTATTGTATTATTCGCTAGCTTTTTAAACCGTAAATTTACGGTTAATCAGCAATGAGTACTTTTAAAAATATGTGACTTTTAGCATAATTTATATTTTGCATTTGAAACACAATATTTAATTAGGACAAGTGGAAATGTTTATCTCTATACCATAATTTGTTAATATGCACAGGCTTTGGTTTCAGATTAATTTTATAATAAATTATTTAATTAGTAGATTTAATTAAGCATCTTTTTGAATAGAGGTAAAATGAAAGCACTATCAATTGTTGGATTAATTTTCGCTATAATATCTATTTTTATTCCCATATTTGGTTTACTTATCGCGATGTTATGTAGTTT
Organism: Gilliamella sp. A7; assembly: GCF_002142015.1. Lineage (NCBI taxonomy): Bacteria > Pseudomonadati > Pseudomonadota > Gammaproteobacteria > Orbales > Orbaceae > Gilliamella > Gilliamella sp. A7. The sequence goes on along the minus strand of NZ_NASN01000019.1, from coordinate 453 downwards.
ATTAGCATTAATTACATTCGTTAAACAACCAACTATTTCTGGTGTTATTTTTGGTATTAATATCTTTAGCACAGCATTTATGTCTCCAGTATTAACTACTATAGCTGCAGATTTGGGAATTGGTACTTATCTATTTTTTGTTAAATATCATGTAGTATTGATGTTTGTTGCTTTTATTTTATTTTTAATTTTCCGCAAAAAAAACAGTGCGACATAGTTCCCCCCACTTAGATTGAAAAATCAATTTGTTAAATCACCTTGCTAGTTTATAAAGTTTATTAAGTAATAGATTAGTAAAAGTTAATATTTACTCTATTTTTATCAATCTAATTTAACAACGCTTATAATTGATAGCGTGTATAATCAGTAAAGATTGTATAATATTTGCAACGCGAAAATAATCAATATAGGAATGTGTTAGGTATGAAAAAATTAATATATATAGTGTTATTT
>NZ_NASN01000018.1:0-44511 GCF_002142015.1 Gilliamella sp. A7 | reverse complement strand
TCAAAATTTAGCTAAATTAATTAAGAGTGAAAATGTTGAAGACCCAGAACTTTTTTCATCAGATGAAACCAGCAATGAAATAATAGAATATATATATGATGATGAAAATAGAATAATTCAAACAAAACAATCGATGTATTTAGCTGAGACCAAAAACAGAATTAATATGGATTGTTTTTTCATCAACCATAACAAGTATGGTGATTGGACAAAAGGTTATTGTTCCGCAAACAAAAAAAATCTAGGCGATTTTAAGAGAGAAATAGAATATTGGTAATTATATTAAAATGAATATTATCCTTTACTATATTTAATTAAAAATTTCTTTATGATAAAAATAGTAAAGATATTAATAATAAAAAGAGAATATAGATGAAAAACCTTTTGTTAGTAGTATGCTGTTTTTTTAATTTTTATGCCTTTGCATCCGTTGATGATGAACGTAACCATATTCGTATTACTAATAATTATCTCTTTCTTCTTTTTCCTGAGTATATTCCGCATTCTGTTCCTATAAAAAAACAAGAATTACTTCTTAAAAATATCCAACCAACATCTTCTGTCAGTAATTTAGAAATATATTCAGATGATAATGGTCTTATTATAGAAGAGTCTGCTCGTGATAAAAAAGGTCTGATTATGGATTATAAGATGCAAGTTTTAACACGAAATGAAAAAGGAACTTTCGTTAATTATTCAGTGCAGTTTGATGATCAAAAAAACGTTACTGAAATTAAAGATTCAAACCAAAAAATAACTTCTTATTATAAATATGATGAACAAGGAAAATTGATTTCTTCAAATGAAAATGTAGATGGGAAAAATTACATAGGCACTTATTTATATGATAAAAACAATAATCTTATTCAGCATAACGAGCGAGAAATCGAAACTATTAGGTCCAAAACAATACTTACTTTTCTGTCAACAAATTTATATTATTATGATGATGAAAATAGATTGGTTTCTTCCATTTCAAAACAGGAGGATCCATTATTAAATGGAAAAACGGCATCGTTACCAAAAGATATCAATGAGTCTAAGTATCGAACATCTACTTGTTACTATAGTCAATATAATGAACACGGTGATTGGACTTTTAGCCAATGTTTTAACGGTGATAGTGAATTAGATATGTCTATAACACGAAAATTAGAATATTAGTATGTATAAGGCAAAAAACTGATAGCGATGGAGCTAAGTTTTACTAGTTATTATACGTATGCTGAAGTAGATGGAGAGCTGTTTAATAAATATATAATTTTTTATATGTCACAAACGTCTCATTATTCTGAATCGATAAATTCGTAAGAAATAAATATTCATATCGTGGCGATAAAAAGTAAACATTTTGATACTCCTAATTTTTTAGTACCCAGACTCTTTTCTTGCAGATCAAATGATAATCAAATTCTTATTTGTTAACGGAGTTATTACCTATAGAGTGGAAAAAATACCTAACAAGAACCTTATGTCTAAGTTAAAAACTGATGATAAGAAAATAATTAATTTTTCTATGATGATAAAATAAGAGAAAATAATTTTATATGCTAATTAGATCAATCCTGAATTATTATCTATTAAATTCAGACCTTTTATCAATTTAAGACGATAATCTTTGTCTTTATCCAATTGATTTAATGTGAGAACTCTAATTTTGATGATGATACCAAAATATACATTAAGTCCTCACATTTGATCTAATAAATTACTCTACTGTCACCGATTTTGCTAGGTTACGAGGTTGGTCGACATCGGTACCTTTAATTAGGGCGACATGGTAAGCAAGTAATTGCGTCGGTACGGTGTAGTAGATTGGTGCAGTAAGTTCTTCAATATGGGGTAAGTTGATAATATGCATAGTATCGTCGCTAACAAAACCAGCATCTTGCTCAGCAAACACATAAAGTTGACCACCACGGGCACGCACTTCTTCAATATTGGCTTTGAGTTTTTCAAGTAAGTCATTCGTCGGCGCCATAACAATAACTGGCATATCTGCATCAATCAACGCTAAAGGCCCATGTTTTAATTCACCAGCTGCATAAGCTTCGGCATGAATATAGGAGATTTCTTTTAGCTTTAATGATGCTTCTATAGCGATTGGATATTCGTCGCCACGACCTAAAAATAGTGCATGATGTTTATCGACAAAATGACCAGCCAGTTTTTTGATTACAGGTTCGGCCATTAATACTTGTTCTATACGGTTTGGTAAAGTTTGTAATGCATGGACGATTGCTTGTTCAGTGATTTCTGCCATATCATTAAGTCGGCCTAACTTTGCCACTAACAGTAATAATACCGTCAATTGTGTGGTAAATGCTTTGGTTGAGGCGACACCAATTTCAACGCCCGCTTTGGTTAGTAAAACCAAATCAGCTTCCCGAACTAAAGTTGACGCTGCTACATTACATACCGCAAGAGTGCTTAGGTAATTGTTCTGTTTAGCTAAGCGTAAAGCAGCAAGGGTATCGGCAGTTTCCCCCGATTGTGATAGGGTAATAAATAAACTGTTTTTGCGACGAGCAGGTTTTCGATAACGGAATTCCGAGGCAATTTCCACATCACAAGGAATGCCAGCTAAGGATTCAAACCAATAACGAGCAACCATGCCTGCATTATAAGCTGTGCCACAAGCAACAATTTGGATGTGTTCAACTTGCTTGAGAATATTTTCAGCATTTGGGCCTAGTTCTGATAAATTGACTTTGCCATGAGCCATGCGACCTTCTAAGGTATTTTTAATCGCATTCGGCTGTTCATAAATCTCTTTTTGCATGTAATGGTTAAAACCTGCTTTGCTGCCAGCATCATATTTGGCATCTGATTCAATGCAAGAGCGATTTATTTGATTAAAATTTTTGTCATAAATCGTCACTGAACGTTGAGTGACAAGCGCTATATCACCTTCTTCTAAGAAGATAAACTGCCGAGTTACCGGTAATAAAGCCAGTTGATCTGAGGCAATAAAGTTTTCGCCAATGCCACAACCAATAACAAGTGGGCTACCAGAACGTGCGGCAACTAGGATATCAGGATTTCGAGTGTCCATAATTACTGTACCATAAGCACCTCGTAAAAGTGGAATTGCTTTTTGCACAGCTTCTAATAAGGAACACTCTTCAGTGCTGATGATGTCATGAATTAAGTGGGCAATGACTTCAGTATCTGTTTCTGAACGGAATTGGTAACCTTTCGCGATAAGTTTTTCACGAAGTGGTTCGAAATTTTCGATAATTCCATTATGCACAACGGCAATAAAGTCGGATATATGTGGGTGCGCATTATGTTCAACTGGTTCACCATGTGTTGCCCAGCGAGTGTGGGCTATACCGGTTGAACCGGCAACTGGTTGTTTGTTTACCGCATCTTTAAGCGCTTGTACTTTTCCTACCCGCCTTATTCGTTGTAATTCACCTGTTGGTGAAATAATAGCAAGTCCGGCAGAATCATAACCACGATATTCTAATCTCTTAAGTCCTTCTAATAAAATATCTGCCACATCACGCTTAGCGATTGCACCTACAATACCACACATCGTTTATCCCTCTTTCGATTTCGTTGGTCTTTTCCAACCCGCAAGTTGTTTTTGTTTTACACGACTAACCACTAATTCATTGTCGTTAACATCGTTAGTAACTGTTGTGCCAGCCGCAATAGTTGCTCCTTTACCTATTTTGACTGGGGCAATAAGCTGGCTGTCAGATCCAACAAAAACATCATCTTCGATAACTGTTTTAAATTTATTAGCACCATCATAATTACAGGTAATTGTGCCAGCACCAATGTTGACATTACTGCCAATTTCACTGTCACCTAAATAACTTAAATGTCCAGCTTTGGTTGCGTGGCCAAGATGAGCTTTTTTCAATTCAACAAAATTACCAACGTGGGCATGATCATCTAGTTTGCTGCCAGGCCTTATTCTGGCAAATGGTCCGATAGTACAGTGCTGAGCAATAATCGAATCTTCAATCACCGAGTATGGACTAATTTCGCTGTTATCGGCGATGGTACAGTTTTTCAAAATACAGCCTGCACCAATAACGACATTATTTCCTAAAGTCACATCGCCATAAATAATCACATTTGTATCAATGATGACATCTTTACCATGATTTAATTTTCCACGTAGATCAAAACGGGTTGGATCAAGTAAGGTTACTCCAGCAAGTAACAATTGCTCGGCTTGATACTGTTGATAATGGCGCTCTAAAGTTGCTAACTGTAATCGATTATTGACACCTTCAACTTCAAATTGCTTTATTGGATGTGAAGTTAAAATTTCATAACCATCTTGATGTGCAAAGGCAATAATATCGGTTAAATAATACTCTTTTTGCGCGTTGTTATTGGTTAAACGAGCTAACCACTGTTTAAGTAATTTGCCTGTAACTAGCATAATACCAGTATTAATTTCGGTGATTTTTTGCTGTTCGGCATTGGCATCTTTTTGTTCAACGATAGCCACAACTTTACCATCTTTGCGTTCGATTCGACCATAGCCAGTTGGGTCATCTAAAATCACTGTTAATAAGGCAATACCTTGTTTGGGTTTACTAGCAATAAGATTTTGCAAAGTTTCAACTGAGATAAGTGGCGTATCACCATATAAAATCAAGATATCTTCATCATCTTGAATGTAAGGGATAGCTTGTTGAACCGCATGTCCTGTCCCTAATTGTTCTGCTTGATAAACAAGTTGCACTAGCTGATTTTGTAACGATTTTTCAAGTTCGTTTTTGCCATGCCCATAAACAATGTTGATGCGATTAGTATTAAGTTGTTGAACTGTATCAATAACATGTTGTAACATCGGCTTACCACCGATTTTATGTAAAACTTTAGGTAGGTTGGAATACATCCGTGTGCCTTTTCCTGCCGCCAAAATAATAGCACTACGTTTTGGAGGTGAAATTGCCATAATCAGTTCCGGTCTGGTTAAATAAGGCTAATACTATAATCAAAGTTTTCCATGAAATCACCCCGAAATTGTTAATTTTTATCCTAAAAAAAGAATTATTGATATTTACCAAGAGTTTTAATAAAAGGGAGCATTGTTATGAATAGCATTATCAAGGTTTTATTGCTTTATACCACTCACGAAAAGCAAACCCTTAAAATTATGCAGCGAATAAAAACACAGCTTGCTGGTAAATGTGATTGTGATTTGATTGAGTTACTACCAAATAGCCACATAGATTTTGCTAGTTACCAAGCAGTATTGATTGGGGGGTCTATTCGCTATGGTTTTTATAGTAAAACCATGAAAAAATTTATTGATGCTAACTCTCTGCAATTAAACACACTCAAATCTGGCTTTTTTGGCGTGAATATGGTGGCAAGAAAACCGAATAAAAATACCCCTGAAACGAATATATATACTAAAAAATTATTAGCTAAAATTGCATGGCAACCAACGATTAAAGCGGTATTTGCTGGAGCACTTTATTATCCAAAATATAATTGGTTTGATCGTAATATGATTCGTTTTATTATGTGGTTAGGTAAAGGTGATACCGATGTGACTAAAGAAGTGATTGAGTACACAAATTGGGACAAAGTAGATGAGTTTGCTCATCAATTTGCGACACTTATCAATGAGTAATCTTAGTTATTTCTATAAAATAAGTCAGTATTCTCGTTAAATATCAAGTCTTAAAGTTCCTTTTAAGAAACTTTGTGATATAGATCAACATTTTTACTAAAAAGGTGTACAATATTGCGCCTAAAGAATTTATCTCCTAATTGGGATTTTAATTGTGATTGAAAATTTAAGAAATATAGCCATTATTGCTCACGTTGACCATGGTAAAACAACCTTGGTTGATAAATTATTAAAACAGTCTGGTACGCTTGATAATTTACGTGGCGACGACAATGAAAGAATAATGGACTCTAATGCGCTAGAAAAAGAGCGTGGTATTACTATTTTAGCTAAAAATACGGCTATCGATTGGAATGGTTATCGTATTAATATTGTTGATACTCCAGGACATGCCGATTTTGGTGGTGAAGTTGAACGTGTAATGTCGATGGTTGATTCGGTATTATTGCTAGTTGATGCAATGGACGGACCAATGCCACAAACACGTTTTGTTACTCAAAAAGCGTTTGCTCATGGTTTAAAACCGATTGTAGTTATCAATAAGGTTGACCGTCCTGGCGCTCGTCCTGATTGGGTTGTGGATCAAGTATTCGATTTATTTGTAAATCTAGGTGCAACTGATGAACAGCTTGATTTCCCAATTGTTTATGCATCAGCATTAATGGGATTTGCAGGACTTGATCATGAAGATATGGCTGAAGATATGACGCCATTATTTGAAGCAATTGTTGAACATGTTGAGCCACCAGCGGTTGACTTAGATGGTCCTTTCCAAATGCAAATTTCACAACTTGATTATAATAACTATGTTGGTGTTATTGGTATTGGCCGTATTAAACGGGGTCGTGTTAAACCAAACCAACAAGTCACTATTGTTGACAGTGAAGGTAATAAACGCACTGGTAAAGTAGGCCAAGTATTAGGTCATTTAGGTTTACAACGTTATGAAGCTGAAGTTGCTGAAGCGGGTGATATTATTGCAATCACTGGTTTAGGCGAACTCGGTATCTCTGATACAATTTGTGATAATAGTTGCGTTGAAGCATTACCAGCATTGAGTGTTGATGAACCAACTGTTACCATGTTCTTTAATGTTAATAGCTCACCATTTGCTGGCAAAGAAGGTAAATATGTGACTTCACGTCAAATTCTTGAGCGTTTAAACAAAGAATTGGTACACAATGTGGCATTGCGTGTTGAAGAAACTCCTGACCCAGATGCATTTAAAGTTTCTGGTCGTGGTGAATTACATTTATCAGTGCTTATTGAAAATATGCGTCGTGAAGGTTATGAGCTTGGGGTATCACGTCCTAAAGTTATCTTTAAAGAGATCGATGGCAAAAAACAAGAGCCTTTCGAACAAGTTACTTTAGATATTGAAGAACAGCACCAAGGTTCTGTGATGGAAGCTTTAGGTTTACGTAAAGGTGATTTAACCAATATGTTACCTGATGGTAAAGGACGTGTACGTTTAGATTATGTTATTCCAAGTCGTGGTCTTATTGGTTTTAGAACTGAATTTATGACGATGACCTCAGGTACTGGTTTACTTTACTCAACATTTAGCCATTATGATGATGTTCGTCCAGGTGAAATCGGCCAACGTAATAATGGTGTAATGATTTCGAATGGTACAGGTAAAGCGTTAGCTTATGCACTTTATAGCTTACAAGATCGCGGTAAATTATTCCTTGGTCATGGTGCTGAAGTGTATGAAGGACAAATTATTGGTATTCATACCCGTTCAAATGATTTAACAGTTAACTGCTTAACGGGTAAAAAATTAACTAACATGCGAGCATCGGGTACTGATGAAGCGACTACGCTTTCACCACCAGTTAAAATGACATTAGAACAAGCATTAGAATTTATTGATGATGATGAATTAGTAGAAGTTACACCATTATCTGTACGTTTGCGTAAACGTCATTTAACTGAAAATGATCGTAAACGAGCATTCAGAAGCAATAAAGAGTAATGTCAGTAAAACTAGCAAGTTTTAACTTGTTAGTTTAAATTAGAAATGAAAACCTCGCTAATTAGCGAGGTTTTTTTTGGCTTTCACTCTGGCGATAGCATCGGCAATTGATTGCTTGCGATCTTTTTGTGTAGTCGCATTACTATTGCTTATTGGCATCGATCTAGGGAATAAAATAGTTGGTGGTACCAGTTGATTGTGACTTAATCGTTGCTGTTTTTTTTGCGTTAACAGTAACTCTTCCTGTTCATTTAAGGCAACACCTAGTGTACTTAAGGTAATACAGTCAGTTGGACAAGTATTAATACAATTACTACAGGATGTACAATATTGTGGCAATATTGTATGTAATACTTGTTTGCTCCCTACAATAGCATCAGTTGGACAAACGCGTATACATTTGCCACAACCAATACAATTTTCTTCATCAATTAACGCTTTATATTGTGTTTGCATAATAATTTTTTAAATTAACTTAAACCAACAATATTACCATCTTTGTCAATATCGATATTTCGATAAGCCGGATTAGTACCAAGTCCAGGCATTGTCATCACATTACCTGCATAAACCCGAATAAAACCAGCACCGGCAGATATTGCTAAATGGCTGATATCAACATCAAAATCGGTTGGCACATTTTTTAAGTTTGCATCAGCACTAATTGACATTGGTGTTTTCGCGATACAAAGTGGTAAGTGATCTAATTTTAATGCTTCGATTTCTTTAATGTTTTTAAGCGCTGTGCCTGATAAATTAGCTTTATTTGCACCATATTTTTTTACCATTGTTTGGATTTTATCTATTAATGGCATACTGTCAGGATAAGGTAACTTGATTTCACTTGGCATATCACACGCTTTAATCACATGTTTGGCAAGTTTTTCTGCACCTTTACCACCTTGAGTAAATACTTCACTGACTTCACAAGCAAATGCACCGTGTTCAATGGCGTATTTTTGTAAAAATGCTAATTCTTCTTCACTATCATGTGGGAATCGATTGATTGCGACAATCACTTGTAAACCATAACTTTTAGCATTATTGATATGCCACGCTAAATTAGCTGCACCAATTTCAAGTAATTCTACATTAGATTCTGAAATCTCTTTTGGTATGGCTTGTCCTGGTTTGATATTATATTTACCACTATTGGATTTTAAGCTACGCACAGTTGCAACAAGCACTACACAAGATGCCTTGATACCAGCTTGACGATATTTAATATTAAAGAATTTTTCCATTCCCATGTCTGAGCCGAATCCTGCTTCGGTTATAACATAGTCAGCTAATTGCATAGCAATGCGGTCTGCAATTACAGATGAATTACCATGAGCAATATTGGCAAATGGGCCTGCATGGATTAATACAGGTGTATTTTCCACTGTTTGCATAAGGTTTGGATTAATGGCATTTTTAAGCAGAACGGTCATTGCCCCAGCAACTTCAAGTTGTTCAGCAGTAATTGGTTCACCACTAGTGTTATAGGCTAAAATAATTCGTCCAATTCGTGCGCGCATATCATGTAGATCAGATGCTAACGCTAAAATTGCCATAAGCTCTGATGCAGCGGTAATTTCAAAGCCATCTCGGCGTTCAACACCGTTAACACCACCACCGACACCAACAGTAATATTTCGTAGCGCACGGTCATTGTGATCGATGACTCGTTTCCAGACAATACGGTTTATATCGATATTTAGACGAGGCAAACCTGTTTGTGCTGTAAATTCCTCACCCAGACGTTCTTCATGGTAAAGTCGAGAATCTAATGCTGTTGAAGCCAGATCATGGGCTGCAGTTATAGCGTGGATATCGCCAGTAAGATGAAGATTTAATGTTTCCATTGGTAATACTTCAGCCTGTCCCCCACCTGCTGCACCACCTTTAACGCCAAACACTGGCCCTAAACTAGGTTGACGAATACAAGCGATAGCAGATTTTCCCAAATAATTTAAACCTTCACTTAATCCAATAGTATTTACGGTTTTTCCTTCACCGAGTGGCGTTGGGGTTATTGCTGTCACTAATACTAATTTACCTTGAGCTTTATTTTGATTTGCTTTAATAATAGATAAATCAATTTTAGCGACATATTTACCATGAGGCAGCACATATTCATCAGGGATATTACATTGTTTTGCGATTTCAGTTATTGGACGTAAAGGCATACTCGTTCTCGTATTAAATTAAACAGGTTGTCAGTATAAAGAATTTAAAATGCCGAATAAAGCAACAATTTTATCTTTATTGATTTTCGGCACAATCTTTAATTATATTGTTATAATGGGCAAATTTTTAAACTATAGGATAATTGTCAAATGAATTGGTTTTCACAGTATTCACTTTTCTTGGCTGAAACAGTAACTGTTGTTGTTGCTATTCTAGCAATATTAATATTTATTTTATGTCAGCGTCGAAAATCATCCACAGTTGCTGGGCGAATGTCAGTCAAAGATATAAGTAAAGAGTATGAACAAGCTAAAGATGAAATGTTAATGTCTAGTATGGACGAGACCGAAGCCAAACAATTCACTAAAAATCTGAAAAAACAGAAAAAACTTGAAAAGAAACAGGCTAAACAAACAGCTAAACTAAATAAGAAACAAACCGATAATGCGTCGTCGGACGATACTGTAAAATTATCCGAGACAACATCAGCTTTACAGACAAAACCTAAACTGTTTGTTCTATCATTCAATGGTAGTATGGATGCGCATGAAGTAGAAGAGTTGCGCCAAGAAATTACTGCCGTATTAGCTATCATCAAACCAGAAGATGAAGTTGTGGTAAAACTTGAAAGCCCTGGTGGGGTAGTGCATGGTTATGGGTTGGCCGCTTCGCAATTATTACGCTTTAGAACACGAAATATTCCTTTTACTGCGGTGGTAGATAAAGTTGCAGCCAGTGGCGGCTATATGATGGCATGTACAGCCAACAAAATAGTTGCAGCACCATTTGCTATTGTTGGTTCAATTGGGGTAGTTGCGCAAATTCCTAACTTTAATCGATTACTTAAAAAACATGATGTCGATATTGAATTGCAAACAGCAGGTGAATACAAGCGAACTTTAACCATGTTTGGTGAAAACACCGATGAAGGTCGCCAAAAATTTAAACAAGAATTAGAAGAGACCCATCTATTATTTAAAGACTTTGTAAAAGAGTATCGTCCTAATATTGATATTGAACAGATTGCTACAGGAGAACATTGGTTTGCAACACAGGCTAAAGAAAAGGGCTTAGTCGACGAAATTAGTACCAGTGATGATTTTATCTTATCGCATCTAGACACGCATAAAATCATAGCAGTTAACTATCAACGTAAACAAAAGCTATCGGAAAAACTCTCGAAAAATGTTGTAAAAGGTATGGAAAGATTATTCTTTAGACAAGGAAACGGACTATAACAGTCCGTTTTTTGATTAAGATAAAATCAAACTGTTCGCATGCGAACAGCATAAATAACCCTACGATAATATTGTAAAAAATTAAAAAAGCATTTTAGAATGTTAATATGTGTTACATTCAACCTAACTCAATTGTTAACAAGCAATTTTAATACTTAAAATTTGCTTGTTAGCATTATTAGATAATTGCTTTTAAATGATATTTTGTCGGTATTTTACAAAAGTTAATAATTTATACATGAAAATATTTTACGTCGATTTTTTGAACTATTAGAATTTTATCTGCTGAAGAAAATCAGTTAGAAAGCAATCAAATATAATAAAAATTAAAATAACACATTGTGTTAATTAAAAAATATCGAAATACATTATAATTTTCATCACCCAATTTATCCAACCAATAACTAAAGCCGTTTAATTTAGATCATCAAGATTCACTATTTCATTTTGGTTTATTTTTTAGTAAATTTTAAGCACTTTGCTAAAATCATTTCACTGCTATTGGTTATGCCGGTAGATCTTTTTAGTGGTATTACTTATTTTACTGTTATTGACCTCTTGCCCTAGTTAAGCGTTGATCATCAAAACATCAAAGATCATTCATGATAAAGGGTCATATTGCTTTATTTACGTTTGTGAACGAAAAAGCTAACTAAGGTTGCTATCATTGTTGGCGTTGAGTGAGAGAGTCATTGAGATAGGTTTATCTACCTTAGGAGGATTAGGTTTGAAATGATAGATTAAACTATGTATTTGCCTAAAATCTCATTTTATCCTTTTTTGTTAGTATCAACTTTTACTAAAGTTAAGTATTGTTATAACAACAGCGTTAAAAAAATTATGAATATTAATAATCAATTATCTCTCTTCACTCCTCTTTTGTTTAAGTTTTGATAAAAATAGTCTGTTTTCAGCTCTGTTGAGTTTGAGTCAAAATAATAATCAGTCATTTTATTATCGGGACCCAATATATATATAAAATGCCTATCATTTAACTCATCTTTTTGATAGCCAACAGCAATAAAATGATCTTCATCTAGCCAAAAAATGGCTTCTAAAAATTGGGTTGTACCAAACCAAAGCACGATCTTTTTGGTTTTATTTTTACGATCGATTAAATAGATTTCTTGGCAATCATCATTGCCGTAAAAAATATATTTATCAGATTGGGTATCATGATCAACATTTAAAAAACTAATATATTTTTGTTTACTTGGTGAATAGTCATACATTTGTGGTATGTAAACATCATCAGTAGCAGATTCAAACCTTTGGTTATGAATACCGTGATAATTTTTATCAAATAGCCAAGAACTTTCATTTCCAGTATAAAAATTTGTTATATCTAAATGATAATAATCGAGCCAATTTTCAATTAAGGGTTTAATCTTGTCGATTGTGGCATTAGATATTTTGCTTTTATTTCTGAACGGATTTGATGCTTGATTTTGTTGCTGCAGATTAATAGAGTTTAGATTATTAGCCGCTATCGCTGTTGATAAACAGCTATTTAACCCAATAAAGGCTATAAAAACAATAATATACTTCATATGATTAACCGATCGATTAGGTGAACATACAATTAATAATTTTTAATCAGAATGTTAATTATTTAATTTTCGAAAATTATAAATTTATAATTATAGTGTAATTAAAATAATGTGTATATTGCTAATAATCGTTAGGATGTAGATTTTAAGTTAAACAACTCTATGTTATTCTAAACTCAATATTCCATCGCAGGACGTTCTATATGAAAAAAGATCCATTTTATGATCGTGAGGCGCAAAAATATGATTCGCCGATCGCCAGCCGTGAGCTGATTTTGGACTATTTAACTCAAGAAGCAAAACCAGCTAATTTAGATAAAATAGCTCAAGCAGTATCAATTAAGAATGATGAACAAAAAGAAGCATTACATCGAAGATTGCGGGCGATGGAACGTGATGGCCAAGTGGTGTTTACACGTCGTAAGTGTTATGCCTTACCGGAAAAATTCGATATGGTGAAGGGGAGTGTTATTGCCCACCGTGATGGCTTTGGTTTTTTAAGGGTAGAAGGAAAACCGGAAGATTACTTTTTATCACCTGAACAAATGAAAAAAGTATTACAGGGCGATGTTATATTAGCACAACCAATTGGAAGCCAATATCGAGGTAAAACAGAAGCACGAGTAGTGCGTATTTTAGAACCAAGAACTAATCAAATTGTTGGACGATATTTTATTGAACAAGGTGTTGGTTTTGTGGTCCCCGATGACAGTCGATTAAACTTTGATATTTTAATCGCGGGTAAACCAAATCGCACCGTAAGAATGGGGTCAGTTGTGGTTGTTGAATTACAACAACGTCCTGAGCGTCGTCAAAAAGCAGTAGGTATTATTAAAGAAGTTCTCGGTGAGATTATGGGAACCAACTTAGCAATAGATATTGCGCTACGTAATCATGAAATCCCTTACGAATTTCCTAAAGCAGTTGAAAAAGAGGTCAACAAATTTAGTGATCAAGTGCCAGAAAGCGCTAAAAAAGGACGTAAAGATCTACGAAATTTACCGTTAGTTACTATTGATGGTGAAGATGCCCGTGATTTTGATGATGCGGTTTATTGTCAAAAAAATCGTGGTGGCGGCTATCGGTTATGGGTAGCAATTGCTGATGTGAGTTATTATGTTCGTAACGGTAAAGCTTTAGATAAAGAGGCTTGCTTACGGGGTACGTCGGTTTATTTTCCATCACGAGTGGTACCAATGTTACCAGAAGTGTTATCTAATGGCCTTTGTTCTCTCAATCCACAAGTTGATCGTTTGTGTTTAGTCTGTGAAATGACGGTGTCAAATAAAGGTCGTTTAACTGGTTATCAATTTTATGAAGCTGTAATGAATTCACATGCTCGCTTAACTTATACTAAGGTTGCCAAAATTTTAGAAGGAGATAAAGAATTACGTGAACATTATCGAGAGTTAGTACCTCATCTTGAAAATCTTTATGGCTTATATAAGGTATTAGATAATTCTCGAGTTACTCGTGGCGCAATTGGATTTGAGTCAGAAGAGCCAAAATTTATTTTTAATGCAGATAAACGTATTGAGAGTATTGAATTAGTACAGCGTAATGAAGCACATAAAATTATTGAAGAATGTATGATTTTAGCCAATGTTGCTGCGGCAAAATTGGTCATTAATGCTGAGATTCCGTCTCTATTCCGCGTGCATGATAGACCTGATGAAGACCGCATGAATAATTTACGCAGTATTTTAAGTGAACTCGGTTTATCACTTGGCGGTGGTGCTAATCCAACGCCTAAAGACATTGCCAAATTAATGGGTGATGTTGAAGCAAGGCCCGATCGTGAGATGTTACAGACTGTAATTTTACGCTCAATGAAGCAAGCAATTTATGATCCCGAAAATCGTGGTCATTTTGGCCTAGCGCTTGACGAATATGCCCATTTCACTTCACCAATTCGTCGTTATCCTGATTTATTATTGCATCGAGCCATTAAATGGGTATTGGCGAATGAACAACATAAAACCAGTAAAACTGGTGGACACCGTTATACCACTAGCGAAATGCTTTATTTTGGTGAACATTGCTCAATGACTGAACGTCGTGCGGATGAAGCCGTGCGTGATGTCGTTGATTGGCTAAAATGTGACTATATGCAAGATCATGTTGGTGAGGTATTTAATGGTACTATCTCTAGTGTGGTTAATTTCGGCTTCTTTGTACGGTTAGATGACCTGTTTATTGATGGTTTAGTGCATGTTTCGTCACTGGAAAATGATTATTATATTTATGATGCATCACGTAGCCGTCTAATTGGTGAGAATACTCGCTTTAGTTATCGTTTAGGCGATAAAGTTCAAGTAAAAGTCGATAATGTTAACCCAGAAGAGCGTAAAATTGATTTTTCTTTAGTTGGCAGTAATAATAAGCCACAACGTCAAGGTAAGACAGCAAAAGATAAAGCTAATAAAGCTGATATCAATTTTGATGCTGATTTACCAGTAAAACGCAAAACTAAAAGTCCAACAGATAGCAAAAAGAAAAAAGCGAACGCCAAAGTAGCAAATAAAGCAGAAGCTAAAGTGAAAAGTAAAAAGCGCGCAAAAGCTAAAACCAAATCTAAAGCGGCTTCTAAGACTAAATCTAAATCAACATCGACATCGACATCAACATCAAGTAATAAGAGAAAAAAGAGTAATTAATAGATGAGTGAAACAGTATACGGAATCCACGCCATTGAAGCATTGTTAACGCGTGCACCAGAAAGAATTATTGAAGTTTTTATCGCTAAAGGTCGAGAGGATAAACGCTTGACTGCTCTTGTTCAAGAATTAGAACAGTTAGGTTTAGCCGTGAAAGTAACCAATAGACAATATTTAGATGAAAAATCAAATAATGGTGTTCATCAAGGTATATTAGCGATGGTTAAACCAAGCCGTGGTTATCAGGAAAATGATATACCACTATTGATGGAACAACATCCTAATCCGGTTATTTTAATTTTAGACGGTGTGACCGACCCACATAATTTAGGTGCCTGCATTCGTACCGCTGATGCTGCTGGTGTCAATTTTATTATTGTGCCAAAGGATCGCTCTGCACCACTTAACTCTACTGCGCAAAAAGTTGCTTGTGGCGCTGCAGAAAGTGTGCCGGTAGTTAGAGTTACCAATTTAGCTCGAACTATGCGGATGTTACAAGATGAATATCAAGTCTGGATAGTAGGTACTGCCGGTGAAGCAAGTAGCACACTTTATCAAACCAATTTTTATAAAAGTTCAAAAAACTTATCTCTGGCTTTAGTCATGGGGGCTGAAGGTGAAGGTATGCGCCGATTAACTAAAGAGCATTGTGATGAGTTAGTCAGTATACCTATGGCAGGAATTGTCTCTTCACTTAATGTTTCGGTAGCGACGGGTGTTTGCTTATTTGAAATTGTTAGACAAAAAAGTAGATAGTTTGAGTGATATATCATGTTAGGATTTTTGAAGAAACTTTTACCCAACCCAAAAACACAGTCTTTATCGCAACGAGACTTAAATGGTCGTAATAATGTTGGTTATCCTACCATGCAATTATCTCGTGAAATTGATAGTTTAGTTAAGTCGAAATATAGTGCAGCTAAACCTATTATTAATTTGTATAAAGATACGTTGTTTTTTAAATGGGGACCGAGTGTTTTCAATAATAAATTGTCTGATGAACAGCTTGCTAGTTTATCTGGGCGAAATGTTCAAATGGTCTATTTATTATTGTTTCGAGATATGTTGAGGCACATTGCAAGCTTTGATAAATTTAAGCACTTTGCGGATGAGTGGCCAGAACAATTTGCCCAAGAATTATTAGATAACTGTAAAATGCTTAGCGACAGTGATGATGTAGATATTGTTAAAAAGCAAGATTTGTTTGCTAATACTCAGCTTTATACCATAGATAATCCGATTGATCCAAAACATCCGGAAACTACTGAAATACCTGATTGGACTGTACCGTTAGCCGAATTAGTGATGTTAAAATCTGACATGATTTATCATTGCCATCGTCCGCTAATGGTAGCCATTCTGAAAAAGTCGAATAAGCTAAAATAACCAGTTATTTGATTAATTATAGTTTGTTTGATTTTATGATAATGCCTATTTAAGCATAAATTATTTCTGGCAATTTGATATCCCAAGGTTGATTATCAATCTTGGCCAATTTTTGGCAGGCAAATGCGAGCCCAATGGGTAAGATCTGTTGTTGTTGGTAATTAGCTAACATTCGGTCGTAATAGCCACCGCCCATTCCCATACGATAACCTCGTTCATCAAAAGCAACTAATGGTGTAAAGACGATATCAAGTTGTGCAAACGGAATGACATTATTGACATTAAGTTTTGGTTCAAAGATACCAAAATGATTTTTTGTGAGTGGCGTATTTGTGGTGTACTTTAAAAAGAGTAGGTGATTTTTACAAAATGGATGGGTAATTGGTAAATAGACTGACTTGTTTTGTTGCCATAGATATTCAATAATCGGCTTAGTATCAACTTCGCCGTCAAATGACAAAAAAATAGCGATATTTTCAGCCTGATTTAAAGCTGGATGTTTTTCAATTTTTTGATAAATAATTTGTTGCGCATTATTGCGCTGTTGTGGAGATAAATCACGTCTTTTTTGACGTATCGCTTGCCGAATATTCATTAGTTATCTATTGAAAAAGAGAATAAAGAAGCACTCCAAGATGTCGTTAGGGTCGTAACCCTTGAACCCAAGGTTCAAGGTGAATAGCATGTTTTAATTTTTAGGTTTCCTAAATATATTAGGCATACACACCAATTAAAAATCACACCACTCTAAATTAAAGAATATCGGCTCAGGGGACTAACCCTTATCCCGAGCATCTCAGAGATAGTTAATATAATACAAAATTTAGAAAATCATACAATAGTCTTTGTTGATTATTTACGTTTAAACTAACTAATTGTTGGTATTTAAAGCGGAATCAAGTAACTGCTGCAACATTTTTAATCTATTAGCAAATTCATTGCTTTTTTCTTTCTCTTTCGTTAATTCGTAAGATATATTTAATGCAGCAGTCATGATCAATTGATCACTACCAATTTGTGATGATTTTTCCCGTAAATTTGTTAAGCGCGCATCTAAATCTTTAGCCGCATTTGTAAGTGCGTCAACTTCTTCGACAGGGCAATTAAACTTTAACGTTCGCCCAAAAATCTGAACCGTGACAGCTTGAGTTTCCATATTTAACCTATTGTTTTATAAATGTATTAATTTTTTCGATTATATGTTTTGCGTTTAATCCTACTTCATTTCGCATTTCTTGTTGCGATCCTTGTGGAATAAACTCATCAGGCAATCCGATGTTTAAAATATCAGATTTTGTTTTTTTCAATAATAAAAATTCATTGACGGCGCTTCCAGCCCCACCTTTGATACTATTTTCCTCGATGGTGACAAGTATATTATGGCTTTGACTAATGTGCAAAAGGACTTTTTCATCAAGTGGTTTCACAAAACGCATGTCTATCACTGTAGCATTTATTTGCTTGGCTGCTTGTAAAACTTCAGGTAATAATGTGCCAAAATTGAGTAAAGCAATATTTTCGCCTTCTCGACAAAGTTTCGATTTTCCTAACGGTATTGGGTTTAATGGTTGTAAGCTAGCACCACTACCTTCACCACGAGGATAACGGACTGCTGATGGGCCATTATGTAAATAACCTGTATATAGCATTTGTCGACATTCGTTTTCATCACTCGGAGTCATAATGACAAGATTAGGAATACAGCGTAAAAAACTTAAATCGAAAGCACCTTGATGGGTTTCACCATCAGCACCAACAATGCCAGCCCTATCTATAGCAAACAGGACAGGTAAATTTTGGATAGCAATATCATGGATAACTTGATCATACGCTCGTTGCAAAAAAGTGGAATATATGGCTACTACTGGTTTTAATTCACTGATAGCAAAGCCAGCAGCTAGTGTTACCGCATGTTGTTCAGCAATGGCTACATCGAAAAATTGATTAGGATAGCGTTTTGCGAATTCAGTCATACCAGAACCTTCGCTCATGGCAGGGGTAATTGCCATTAAACGTTTATCATATTCGGCTATCTCACACAACCAATCACCAAATATTTTGGAATAGGTTGGTGCAACTTTCTCTGAAATCGGTAAAGTCCCTTCATTGGGATTAAATTTGGGGACACCATGCCATAGAGTCGGGTTTTTCTCGGCAGGGCCATAGCCTTTACCTTTTTGAGTAATAATGTGCAGTAGTTGTGGTCCTTTTAACTGCCTCACATTTTGCAAGGTAGCTACAAGTGTTTCGACATCATGACCATCTACTGGACCAATGTAATTGAAGCCTAATTCTTCAAATAAAATGGCTGGAGTCACTAATCCTTTTAAATGTTCTTCGGTTTTTTTGAATAATTCTTTTAATGGCGGAATATTTGAAAGGACTTTTTTACCACTTTCACGAAAAGAGGTATAAGCTTTACTTGATAAAATCTGTGCTAAATGCTGATTAAGCGCGCCGGTGTTTTCAGAAATCGACATATCGTTGTCATTAACAATGACCAACATATCAGGTTTTATATGACCAGCGTGATTCATTGCTTCAAATGCCATACCAGCGGTTAATGCTCCATCACCAATAATTGCTGCTACTTTTTGCCCTGATTGCTTTTGTTGTTCAGCAATAGCAATACCTAGCGCAGCACTGATAGATGTTGATGAATGGCCTGTAGTTAACACATCGTATTCACTTTCATGACGATGAGGAAAAGGGTGCAATCCGTCTTTTTGGCGAATAGTTAGCATCTGATCACGTCGACCAGTAAGGATTTTATGCGGATAAGCTTGATGCCCTACATCCCATATAATTTTATCAAATGGTGTGTGATAGACATAATGTAAAGCAACGGTTAATTCGACTACACCTAAACCTGAAGCTAAATGGCCACTAGATTGACTAACACTATCTAATAAAAATTGTCGTAATTCCTGACAAATCGCTGGCAATTGCGATAGCGGATAACGTTTAAGATCCGTGGGAAAATTGATTTGCTTTAATAAAGGAAATTTATCTAAATTCATTTTTATCATCTAGTTATTAGGTTAACTATTTCGATTAATAATAAAACCAGCAAGATCTTGTAATGGTTGACTATTATAAGGTATTTGTCGCAGACTATCGATAGCTTGCCGATATAACGCGTTAGTCATTTCGATTGCATTTTGTAAGCCAATTAATGCTGGATAAGTACTTTTTTCAAGTGCAATATCTGAACCTTGTGGTTTACCCATTAGTTCTTGTTCACCAATAATATCTAAGATGTCGTCTTGAATTTGAAATGCTAACCCAATAGCTTGAGCATAGTCATCTAAGATTTGATAATAGGGTTTGGCTACCTCACCACTAGCATAAGCACCAAGCCTAACTGCTGCTTGAATTAAAGCACCGGTTTTATAATTATGGATATTTTGTAAATGTTCAAGGGTTACCTTTTGTTGTTCAGCCTGTAAATCAAGTGATTGACCTAAACACATACCCACAAGACCACTGGCGTTAGCGAGTTCGCTAATCATATTAATTTTACTTTGGTTATCAATATGTTGATTCTCGCATAATAAGCTAAAAGCTAGCGATTGTAAGGCATCGCCAGCAAGAATTGCTTCTGCTTGACCAAATTGAATATGACAAGTAGGTTTACCCCGCCTGAGGTTATCATTATCCATGGCAGGTAGATCATCATGAATTAAAGAATAAGTATGCATTGATTCGATAGCTGCAGCAATGGAATCAAGTTTGTCTAAAGGACAATTAAACATCTGCCCAGTTAGATAAACTAGAATAGGGCGGATTCGTTTGCCTCCGGCAAGCAGACTGTAACTCATCGCCTGTTGCAAGTTTGAAGGGGCAAATTGCGAAATATATGTTGTTAAATAATTATCAATACGTTCTTGTAATGGTTTTGTGCTATTCATTATTATCAATTGAAAATTCAGATAATTGAGCATCACTATTTTCAGATAACAAAATTTGGATGCGTTGTTCAGCCTCATTAAGTTGTTTTTGACCTGAACGGGCTAATTTAATACCTTTTTCAAACTCATTTAAAGCTTCATCTAATGGTAAATCACCATTTTCAAGTTGAGTGACAATTGCTTCAAGTTGTTTGATAGTTTCTTCAAAACTTGCTTCTTTATCTTGTTTTTTTGCCATATCGTCCCCCTCTGTGTTAAATGAGTATACACGTATTTTTTCTGATGGTGAATTAAGATATTTAAGTTAAATTATTATATTAATTAAAACGTCATTGGCCAATGAGTTGCGATTAGTTTTATTGAGTATCGTGGCAAGATGGATAATCTTTCTGTTCACGTTCAAGTTCATCAACTGATAGTTGGGCTATATCAGGATTGATCGGTTTTTTTACTTCAACTCCTAATTCCCTGAATCGTTCTATTTGACCAACAACATTACCTCGTCCTTTAGATAGTTTGTTCATTGAATTTTGATAGGTCTGTTGTGCTTTATCTAAACAGTTACCTAGGTTTTCCATATCCTCAATAAAACCGCGAACTTTATCATATAGTTTACTTGCTCTATCAGCAATAAGTTCGGCATTACGATTTTGGTATTCAAATCGCCACAAATTATGAATTGTCCTTAATGCAACCAATAAGGTTGTAGGACTAACAATCATAATATTGTTTTTTAGAGCATCATTAATTAATGCCGGATCTTGATCAATTGCTGACAAAAAAGCTGGTTCAACTGGAATAAACATTAATACATAATCTAATGAATTGATACCAATTAATTTGTGATAATCTTTTTGGCTAAGTTGTTTTAAATGATTACGAACTGAAGCTAGATGATCGGCAATAGCCTTAGTTCTAATATCATCATCATCGCTGTTAAAATAACGTTCATAGGCAACTAAAGTAACTTTTGAATCAATGACTACATCACCTCCTTGAGGTAGATGGACAATTACATCTGGTTGTAAACGTTTATTATTTTCATTGGTTAGATTAACCTGAGTGTGATACTCATGTCCCAAGCGTAGTCCAGAGTTATCCAAAATTTGACTAAGAATGAACTCTCCCCAGTTACCTTGAGTTTTGTTATTACCTTTTAATGCATTGGTTAAATTAATGGCTTCCTTCGTCATTAATTCATTAAGTTGTTGTAAATTGCGGATTTCATGGGTGAGGGTATGACGCTCTTTGGCTTCTTGTCCAAAGCTGTCTTGCACTTGTTTTTGAAAGCCTTCTAATTGTTGTTTTAGTGGTGAAAGTAGAAAATCTAAACTTTGTTTATTTTGTTGCTCAATCTTTTTGCCACTTTGCTCAAAAATTCGATTAGCCAAATTTTCGAACTGAGTTGTTAAACGTTGTTCACTTTGTTCAAGGATGGTTTGCCGTTGCTGTGCTGCATTCATCGTCTCTTCTAAACGAGTTTGCAACTCGCTGATTTTGATATTTTGGGCGATACTTTCCTGTTGATATTGATTTAACTCCTGTTCCAACTGTATTATTTGACTGTTTAAAACTTGATTTTCTTGTTTTTTCTGATTCAGTTGTAAATCAAATAAGGCATGCAGATTATTGGCTCTAAATTGTGCTTTTAATACAGCTATTAATAAAACTATAGCGATAATAGCAATTATTATCGCTGTCCATTCACTTAAGCCTAAACTTCCAAACATGATCAAGCCCTTGTAAAAGTGAATGAAATAACATCATCTAAATTCATGGCATCAAGAGCTAGCATAATTAAGCGATCTAGTCCTACAGCAACGCCAGCACAATCAGGTAAACCCGCTTCCATAGCTGCAATTAACTCAATATCAATATTTTGTGGTGGTAAGTTTAGATTTGCCCGATCGATATTATTTTGTTCAAAACGCATCTTTTGTTCTTGTGGATTGGTTAACTCTTTAAATCCATTAGCTAGTTCTACCCCTTTATAATAAAACTCAAAACGGCTGGCGACTCGATGGTCTTCCTTACTGATCGCTGCTAAAGCTGCTTGAGAAGCAGGGAAATTATATACTGCAACAGGTTTTTCTTGACCAATATGAGGTTCGACGCCGAAACTAAATAGGCATTGTAATAAAGTGTCTCGATCATAATCATCAGTATTGAGCTCGATATTAAGCTTTTTAATCGCATCAATTAGGCTTGCTTGATCAGCTTCTAAAGGGTCAATATTTAGATGGCGTTGAAATGCTTTTTGATAAGAGATACGCTCGGCTGGTTCGCAATCTAAAATGTTTTGTAACAGATCATCGACCTCGTTAATCATTTGCATCATATCGAATTGGATACGATACCACTCTAGCATGGTAAATTCAGGATTATGATAGCGACTCACTTCTTCATGATTACGAAAGCATTTACAGATTTGATAAATAGGGCCACTGCCAGCCGCTAATAAACGCTTCATATGATATTCAGGGCTGGTGATTAATGACATTTTTTGCCCTTGTTGTTCATTAGTTTCACCAGGTCGTAAAAACAGAGTATGAAATGAACTAAGATGTACATCTGTTACTGCATATTGGCTTAAGGTTGGTGTTTCGACTTCTAATATACAGCGGTCTGCGAAAAACTGTCTTACTTGAGATAGGATTTTAGCGCGCTTAAGTAAATTATTAATTGATGCAGTAGGTTGCCAAGTCATAAAAATATCCATGAATTTTGATTAATTACTAAAAGAAGAAATAGGGCATTAAGCCCTATTCCTTATTGCTGGCATTCATTTTGCCATAATGAGAACAAATTGTCGTATTTTTCTTGCTGATGCCAGATGTGACAATGAAGTGTAGAAAGAATAATTGGATCTTCTAAAATCGCTAATTGTTGTTCTTTACTGATTTTTTCTAAATCGACGTGTTGATAATGTTCAATCAACTGTTGACGCAATTGCTGATTTTTTGCATTAGGTAAATGACGAGAAGTCGATAATGCACAAGCTAAAGCATTATAAATAGGATCAACAAGCGCCATAACAAAGCCATGTTCCACAAAAGCAGCTTCGGTTCGGACTAAATAATCACCAGTCAGTTTTACTGCTCGTGAAGGGTGGGTTTCTTCAGGAGTTAAAAATAAGCCGGCTTTTTTAGCTTTCATTCCAATGCTGGATAAACCAGAAACACGAATTACCAGCGGTGAAATAGTTAATGGAATTAAAATTGCGATATACCAATAGGTAAATTGTGGATTTAACCAAATAATCACACATAACCAAACAATCCCCAATAACGATAAAGGCCAACAAAAATAGAATGATTCTCCCCAAGTTAAGGCGTCATCACTTCGTGATGGTGACTTCCATTGAATCTTGCTTCCAAGCCATGCTTTAACAACAAATTTGCTATGGAAGATCATACGGATTGGCGCAAGGATCATTGACCACACCATTTCGATGAGAATGGATAATGTCAGTTTAAATATTCCACCTACATCTTTTGCCCCTGTTCTGGCTATTATAATAGCGTAGCTAAATAGTTTAGGTGCAAACAGTAATACCATTGTGGTCGAAAGTAATTGAATGGCTAATTGTTCATCCCACCTTGGCCAAGTTGGATAAAATTGGTTGGGTTGGAAAAAATATTGTGGTTCAGAAATATTGAATACCAATAATAACAGTGTTGAGAAGATTAAAAATACTAACCACAATAGTGATGAAATGTAAGCCATACCACTGGTTAAAAACATGATTCGGTGGGTTAAAGTAATACCACTTTTGAACATTAAGCGAAGATTGATCAAGTTACCCATACACCAACGATTATCGCGTTTGAGATCTTCAATCATATTACCTGGCAACTCTTCATAACTACCGTTCATATCGTAAGCAATCCAAACTCCATAACCAGCACGACGCATTAAAGTTGCTTCAACTAAATCATGCGATAAGATATGAATAGGGCCTTTATGTTTTTGCAATGGCGATAAGATACAGTGTTCGATAAATGGTTTTAGGCGAATCATGGCATTGTGCCCCCAATATTGAGCTTCACTTAGTTGCCAGAAGTGAGTACCTGAACAAAAAATATCGCTATAAATTTGATTAGCAAATTGTTGAATACGACCGTATAAAGTTGTCATTCTGACTGATTTTGGTGGTGATTGTAATATACCAGCAGTCGGATTCATTTCCATCATAGCAATCATTTTTAAGATACAATCGCCAGTCATAATACTATCGGCATCAAGAATCATCATATACTCATATTGATGTCCCCAGCGACGACAAAAGTCATCGATATTACCGCTTTTACGTTTAACACGTCGTTTACGATGACGATAGAAAATATTACAACCATTATCAGCTTTTTTAGCATTAAAATCAGCCCAAGCCTTTAATTCATTAACATACAAATCAGGATCGTTAGTATCGCTAAGAATATAAAAATCACAACATTGAGCATGTCCTGTTTCAACCAATGATTCATAGGTGGCTTCAAGTCCAGCGAATACTCGTGAAACATCTTCATTACAGATAGGCATGACTAATGCTGTGCGATGTTTTACATCAATATGGGCTGCAGGATCGTTAGGAATGGCAATGGTAAAACGGTCTTTTTTTATCACCGCCAGAATAAGGCCCATGATGCTAGTCCAAAAACCGATTGAAATCCAACAAAATAAAATAGCAAAGAGACCAATAATGAAACCCTGTATGATATAAGGGATAATACTATAGATAGCCAGTTCTGGATTGATATCCCAATTAGCCATAAAACTAATCTTTTGCCAGCTTTGATATGGCAAAAGTGATGATAAGTAAACTGTTCCATAGTATGTTTGTACTGCAATAAGCACAAACATAATTAGACGACGAATAAGTGCGATAATATTTATACGTGGTTTTGATTTAGCTGTATAGCGTTCATCCCAAACTTGTGGTTGCACTGGCACACGTTCAACTTTGGGATAACTAGGTTGTTGTTGTCTTGCTTCATTAAAATGTTTAGTATTGCCAACTTGATTTAACCGATATTTTAAGAAATCGACATTATTGGCAAGTGAGTTATTTTTTTCCGAACTCTGACGCCATTGTTCGGCGTCAGATAGATTCTCGAAGTAATCTTTTTTCATATTATTAGCTATAATTATTGAGCAGGGTATTGTCCGCTCCATGTTTCGGACAAAACTTCACCTGTTTGAGAAGCGAGTTGAACTCGCAGATCGGTTGGTTTTTTGTTATCATCAACGCTGAATCGTATAAGAACACGCCAACCTCTAGTCACTGAATTGTATTGAGTATCACAACTAACAATTGAACCATTATTAATACTTGAAATAACTTTAACTGGCTTTTTATCTGATAACTGAGGTCCAGTAAAATCAATAATATATGCATTAGAGCCATCAAGTTTACGAATTAAGTTTGCTTGTTTAATATCACCTAATGATAAACGAGTACTTTCTGCTCTAGCAACGTTAGCTGGATAGCGATTTTGTTCGTTTAATGTGTAGTGTAATCGATATTTAAAAGTAAGTTGATCACCACTTTTATATTGTTTTTCCGGGACCCAAAATGAAACAATATTATCATTTGTTTCATCTGCTGTTGGAATTTCGACAAGTTCAACTCGTCCTTTTTGCCAATCATTTAATATTTCAACCCAAACACTTGGCCGTAATTCATAGTGGTCATCTAAATCTTGATAATCATCAAAACCTTTATCACGTTGGATTAGGCCAAAGCCTTTCGGATTTTCTAAACTATATGATGAAAACGATAAACGTTTTGGATTATTTAAAGGGCGCCAGATCCACTCATTATTATTGGCCAAAATAGACAACCCGTTTGAGTCATGCATTGCTGGACGATAATTAAGTAGTGGTGAAGGTTGATTTGGGCCATATAAGAACATACTAGTTAATGGCGCAATACCTAATTTTTTAACTGAATCACGGAAAAATACTTTAGCTTCTACCGTAACAGTGGTATCAATACTTGGTACTAAAGTGATTTTATAAGCACCTGTCACACTTTTAGAGTCGAGTAATGCATAAATGACTAAATGCTTTTGATTCGGTTCTGGACGTTCAATCCAATATTCTTTAAATCGTGGAAATTCCTCTCCTGACATTTCACCAGTATCGATGGCAAGCCCCCTTGCAGAAAGGCCATAACGTTGATCTTTACCAACGGCACGGAAGTAACTACCACCAAGCGCAGTAAATATCTCATCATCGGTTTTTGTTGGTTTATTGATTGGATAATGAACTTTAAAACCAGCAAAACCAAGATTTTTGGTATTTAAATTTTCTAAATGGAGTTGACTCAAATCAAAATAATCTGGATTGTATTTAATTTCATTAACTTGGTTATTGACAATTTCATTAATTTTAACCGGCATGTCGAAATACATACCTTCATGATAAAACTCAAGCTTAAAACGACTTTTGCGATCATTCCAATAAGCTTTATCATGTTTGAAAGAAATTTTTTGATAATCAGCAAACTGCAGTGAAGATAACTCACTAGGAATATTTTTAGATGGTTGGACATAAGACTTTTTTGATAATTTTTCTGCTTGTGCCACCACATCATTAAAAGTAAAAGCCCATGAAGAAAAACTCAAACAAGAGATTGATGCTATGCATAATATCTTGCAAGTTAGTGTTTTACTCAATCGACTAATAGGTAATAAATTGTACATAAAAAAGACTCACTTAAGTATTATCTAAAAATATTAATGTAATTGATAATATTGTCTTTAGGACTACTTAAACAATTTTCAAGATAATCGGTTTTCATTTCTTCAAGAATACTCGGGTTTTCATCAATTAAGAAATGAGAGTAGTTATCTTTGATAATTTTAGTTTGTAATGCAGCCAAATCTTGTTCTGACATTTTAAATAATGGTTGGTAGCGATTGGTTATATTTACTGTATCTTTACTATAGACTGCGGCAACAAAATCTGCTGACCACTGACAGTAGTTTTTCAGATTATTGTCAGTTGGATTAATTTTCTTTAACTCAATTTTATGTTCGGCTTGATTTTTTTCAATCACTTTTTTGAGTTGAAGATCATATTTTAATTTATAAAATTCGTTAAGATAAAAATCTAACACACAGGAAGATTCATTGCTATCATCTTTACAGTTTAAAATACCATGTTTAATTATATAACTGTCAAATTGTTTATCGCCAACTAATTGAAGTAATTGATTTTTGGCATTAAATACAAACGGGTTATTTTGTTCCGTTTTTTGTTTTAATATCGTTAACTGATCGACTTCAATATTTTTGCCATTATTTTTTGTTTTAGACATATTGTTTTTTACACAGCCTGTGGCAAGAATAAAGACAATGGTACATGTAAGGATATTGCTTATTTTCATATATCAAATTCCATGAACATATTCTTGAGTTGAAATTTCAGGTTGAGCAACTTAACACTCTCGAGTGAAGCCGTAACGTAAAATTATATACTCTTATTCTTTTAAAAACACTAGATGATTACATTAATTTTATAAAAAACGCACTAAATATCATTTTGTTGGTTTTATCTAATGTCGGCACATTTTTTTTATATCGACAGTAAATTGTGAATCATCGGTTAGAGCTGGCTTAAATTTTCCTTTTGCTTTTAAAAAAGCAATAAGCTGCTCTGATGTCATATCGGAGTTAGAGCAGGTATGAAATCTAGCTTCGGTACCAAACTTTTCATGAATAGCGTTAAGTAAAGATGATTCAGTATAATCGTTTCCATCCATCATCTGTAGTACTTCATGACCGTGAATTGATATCATGTGCCTCCCCTAGACTGCGATTTATCTTGCTCTAATTATTATTTTTTAAACGTTGAAAGATAACAGATTTTTTTAATAAAAAAAAGAGGTTAAATGTTAAAAATATCATTAATTCTATTTAGATTAACCCTGACTATTATCAGGGTTAAATAATCGTTGTGAAAAAGTTTAAAATGAAAAATAATCTTTATTTATTTTCACCAATTTTTACAATAATTGAGTTGTTTTCAGTTTTAACCTGATGGATCACTATTGATAATGTATCAGCTAGTTTAAGTGTTAGCTCATCTTTAATTTTAATTGAACCCTCATCAAGGTTTAAGGTTATTTCATCGCGAGCATTATGAATCATGGAGAGCGGTAAAAATGCGAAAGCACCTATCTCTGTTAATCGGACACGAGCACCGCCTCGATTAATATCAACTATTTCAGCAGTAAATCTGTGTCCTTGTTTATCGGACAGGTATTGGCTATAAAGGTTTTCAGCAATATCACGTTCGGCTAAACGTAATTTTTTACGACGATCTGCCATACTTTCTAATTGGTCGTTGGTTGGCACAGACAATGGTTGCTGTTTAAGCGAAGCTTTAAGTAAGCGATGGTTTATCATATCACCATATTTGCGAATTGGTGATGTCCAAGTAGCATAAGCCAAAAATCCTAAACCGTAATGGGGTTGTGGTGTTATTGAAAAATCAGCAGGACTTTGGAATTTACGCAACTTAGTTGATAGAAAATCATTATTATCAATTAATCGGCGTAATCTAATGTATCCTTCAAATGAAGTTAATGACTCTTTATCAAAATCAGAAATGCCATTATCAACTAATATTTTTAAAATTTGTTCAATGTATTTGCTATCAAAGCCGAAATGAGTATTAAAAACGCCGGTACCAACTTTTTCTGTTAAATATAAAGTCAAAGCTAAATTAGCAATAATCATCATTTCTTCAACGATATTATTAGCGATGCCACGTTCTTCTTTGAGGATTGTTAGTACTTGGCGATTATCATCAAGTACAAATCGGTAGTCATTATTTGCTTTAAAAATCAATGCATTTTGTTGTCGCCAATTGATACGAATTTTTGCTAGATCAGATAACAATTTTAATTGGCTTTTAATCTCTGTGTTAGCGATATTTAAATCACTTTGATTTTCAAGAAAATCAGAAACGTTGTTATAAGAAAGCTTAGCTTTCGATTCAATCCACGCAGAGGTAAAATAGATATCGTCACCAGTAAATTGTCCCGTTTTATCTAGGTGAATTTTACATACCATAGCTGGGCGTTTTTGATTGGCTTTTAATGAGCATAGATCATCAGCCAACTGTTTAGGTAACATTGGAATATTAAAATCGGGCAGATAAGTTGTAAAATGACGAATTTTTGCAATTTTATCCAGTTCGCTATCAGGTAAAATATAAGCTGTAGGATCGGCAATAGCTATCATTAAGTTATAATTACCCATTTCATCTTGGCAAATGGCAATCGCATCATCCATATCTTCGGTATCTTCATTATCAATAGTAAAAAATGATATATGGGTTAAATCTTGTCGATTTTGTTGTTCCGTATCAGAAATGGTGAATGATTCCGCTTGAGGTGCATTATCCTCTAATTGATAACGAGCTAAGGTTTTCAACCATAATTGGTAAATTGAGTCAGAACTTGCGATAAATTGTGTTACTTGAGCAAGAAATTGTTGTTTATCATTTTGCAATGGATGCGATTGTAATGTTGCGACAACCCAATCACCTTCGGTTAATTTTTGCTTAACTACGGCGTTAACTTGACAACGTATAGCAAACTTAGTTGGCATATTTTCAGGATAAATCACCATAGCGCGATCTAAAAAGCCTATTTTACCAATAAATTTTTGTAAGCTACTTTCAATTAATGTTTCAGGTTCAAATGACTCTTTATCATTATTGCTGATGATGGTTCCCGATACTTTATCTCCATGGCAAAGCTGCTTCATTTTGGCAACAGGAATAAAATAATTTGTTTTATTATCAACATCTAAAAAACCAAATCCTTTTTCGTGTGATCGGACGATACCTTCAACATGAGGTTTTTGTTCTGCAAATTCTTGTTTAAGTTGGGCGAGTAATGGGTTATTTTGAAACATATGGCTTAATATTAATTGAAAAATTTAGACTAAATTCTATCATACTTATGCTTTTAGGGGTTATTGAATTGTTCATCAATGACTGGCTATTAAAGTCAGTTACAATAAAAAAGAGTTAAAACATGAAATTAAATTATAAATTACAAGGCAATAAACAACCGATTTTATTAATGCATGGTCTATTTGGTAGTTTGGATAACTTAAACATGTTAGCGAAAGACCTTGTTGCAAATTATCAAACTATACAAGTTGATTTACGTAATCATGGCCAATCGCCATGGTCAAATATCATGAACTATCAAGCTATGGCGGAAGATATCGCGGAACTATGCCATGGTTTGCAATTACAGAACTTAATCTTAATTGGTCATTCAATGGGTGGCAAAGTTGCTTTACAATTAAGCCAACTTATTCCGCAACTGATTAGCAACATTTGTGCAATTGATATTGCGCCAGTTAAATATACTCAAACAATTAATACTCCGGTCATAAAAGCATTGGCACAATGCATTGATCAACAATTAGTTGATAGAAAGCAAATCGCTGAAGTTATGCGACAACATGGATTGAATGAACCAACGATTTTATTTTTGCTTAAATCCTTTAAACGTGAGCGTTGGCTATTTAATGCTGATGTAATTATTAATCAGTATGCCAATATTTGTGATTGGCAAACTATTTCAGCCAGTGCCATACCAACGTTATTTATTGGTGGTGGTAATTCTAGTTATATCAGTGATGAAAATTATCCAGCTATATTTAATCAATTTCCCAATGCACAAATTGATATTGTAGAAGGCGCTGGTCATAATGTTCATGCTGAAAAAACAGAGCAAGTATTACAACATTTATATCATTGGTTAGCTGACTGATTATAATTATTTCAACAATAAAATTAATCAGTACCACAATTGCTTAATTGATGGTTACTGATTTTTATTTTTAATTGAAACGAAAGATCGCATGATTTAATAAGCGATAACACTAAAAAATAAGATTGGTTGTTTGGTAAATTCAATTAACCAACATGCATAGCTATTTTTATCTAAAGGAATGAAACTCATCACGCTAGATTTAGCGCAACCGGGATGGGATATTGCTGTGGCATGGAATGAAAAAATAGAAAATAAACAGCGTGAGCTTTTTTTAGCAATGAACATTAATCACATAGCAAACGTTGCTGTTTAATTGTTGTATGATTGGGTGGTGTAACGTTAATAAAAACAATCTGACAAGACATAATGTATGGTTGGCTATAAATTTGATATTGCCAATTATTTGGTATGATTTGCTGTAAATTATGAGGATAACTATCAAGTAAAGCAAAGGCGATTTGCTCCGCTTTAAACTGTTTTTGGAAATAGTGGTGTTGACTAATGATTGCGGTTAAATAACCGATAAAACCTAGCATAATGATGGCAAACATTAAGCAAGAGATCATGACTTCAATTAAGCTGAATCCGGCTATATTTTTACTATTCACAATCAACGAGCCTTTTTTCTGGACAATAATCTAGCCAATGGCCTTTTTCAATAATCAAGTGATTATCAGCAAAATACGTTAACATATAAAGATAATAGTCATCAGCTTGAGCTCTCAGTAGAGTATAGTTATCAATTTTTAATCGTGATTTTTTGATGCAAGCCTTGAATTGATATTGATTATCTAATAAACATTGCCATTGCTCACTCGGTGGTTGCCATAGCTGTTTTTTTGCCCAATTTAAACTTGAGCTTGCTTGATTAAACTGACGATAATGTTGAATCTCAATCAAATAGGTTTTTTTTAATGAATTAACTAGAGCCTGAAAACCGGTTAATAAAATGAGGCCGACAATGGTTAGGATAATTACCATTATTAGCGTGCTAAAACCTTCGGCTTGCGTTGTTTTTTTATTAAAATGGATTTTCATTTTTGATAATGGTTACCGTTTGATAGATTATTTTTTTGTTTTTCTTTAATTGAGCAGCAATATTTATTACAAAATAGCTGTTTTGCTGTTTTATTGAAAATTGCGTTATTTTAATGTCATGTGGATCGAATATTTTCTCCCAATTTACGCCTTCACAACTTAGTACCCCTACCTTGTATTCCAAATTATTTTTGTAGAAATGATATGCAAAGATATCTGATTTACTTGGCATATTACGATCGTAAATCCAATCATTGCGAATCTCACTGTCATAACGGAAAATATAGCAATTGTTTGTGGTATTGATTTCAATTGGCGGTTTTTTCATTTTTTCAGGTTTGTTGGCAATAAATCCAGCACGTTTTAGATCTTTG
Organism: Gilliamella sp. A7; assembly: GCF_002142015.1. Lineage (NCBI taxonomy): Bacteria > Pseudomonadati > Pseudomonadota > Gammaproteobacteria > Orbales > Orbaceae > Gilliamella > Gilliamella sp. A7. Next base: position 11,792 of record NZ_NASN01000018.1, on the reverse strand, counting down.
GTTATACTAGCTAAACCTTGATGAATATTTTTTTCTAAATGAATATGCAAATTTTTTTCCAACAATATCGATTGTAATTTACTATAGAATGAGGTGATACCTATAAATATTAAACTGGAAAATGCAATACTTAACATTATTTCAAATAATGAAAATCCATTTTGTTTTAGCATTGCGGTAGTCCTGGTAAATAACTATTTTTCTTACAAAATCGGATCCTTCCTCGATAAGAAATGATGATTTGCGTCGTACCGATAGCATTTTTTAATTCAAATGTACCCGTTTGAGCCATGTTTTTACGTCCCCAAAACGAGATAACCTTCTTATCAGCTAAATTAACTAGTTCTACTGAGTTGTCTGGTTGACTAAAATAGGCAATACCACCTTGGCAAGTGGGTGGTTTTTCCCCTTTGCTGATAGTTAAGCACCAAGGCTTAAAAAAATAATATACGTGATAGTTTTCGTTAGTGTTGTAAGCTCTGGCTTGAGCCTCTTCCAAAAAATAGGCTAGCTGTTTTGTGGTGGTCGTTAGTTCATTACGCAATTGTAATTCTTTCCAATGTTGCACACCAATTGCGGCCAAAATAGCACTAATACTGATAACTAATAAAAGCTCTAATAAAGAAAATCCGCCGTTTTGCATTGTTTTTTATTGAGAAATTTAATAAGAATTAAACTTTATATCCAAATAAAATCACGGTATTAACTTTTACTAAGATTTTGTGAAAGGCATTCCAAATAATTAACTTTTTTTGAGAGATCTTAATGATATGATAAACCACTTAAAAATAGCTGCATATTATATTATACTGTTAGGCCAATTAAATTTGCTAACGGATTTAAAGTTAAAGGAAACGAGAAATGCAACAATTACAAACTATTATTGAGGCAGCATTTGAACGTCGTGCTGAAATTACTCCTTCAAATGTTGATACAGTGACACGTGATGCGATTAATCAATGTATCGCTTTATTAGACAGCGGTAAAATGCGTGTCGCAGAAAAAATTAATGGTGATTGGGTGACTCATCAATGGTTAAAAAAAGCAGTGTTGCTTTCATTCCGTATTAATGAAAATCAACTTATTGATGGTGGCGCAACGAATTATTATGACAAAGTACCATTAAAATTTGCTGATTATGATGAAGCGCGTTTCCAGCAAGAAGGTTTCCGTGTAGTTCCATCAGCAATTGCGCGTAAAGGTGCTTATGTAGCTCGCAATACAGTATTAATGCCTTCATATGTCAACATCGGTGCTTATGTTGATGAAGGGACTATGGTTGATACATGGGTAACTGTTGGTTCATGTGCGCAAATTGGTAAAAATGTTCACTTATCTGGTGGTGTTGGTATTGGTGGTGTATTAGAACCGTTACAAGCAAACCCAACCATTATCGAAGATAACTGTTTTATCGGTGCCCGTAGTGAAATTGTTGAAGGCGTGATTGTCGAAGAGGGCAGCGTTATCTCAATGGGTGTATTTATTGGTCAAAGCACTAAAATTTATGACCGTGCAACTGGTGAAGTTCATTATGGACGTGTACCGGCTGGTTCAGTTGTGGTATCAGGTAACTTACCAACTAAAGATGGTAAATACAGCCTTTATTGTGCAGTAATTGTTAAAAAAGTAGATGCCAAAACTCTAGGAAAAGTTGGGATTAACGAATTACTTCGTACTATCGATTAATCTTAATTTTAAAGCCGCCGTAAATATTGTGGCGGCTACAAAAAGAGTTATTTAGAATAGATTAATACTTATAACGATTAGAAGAGGAAAATTTATGCCTTCTTTTGATATTGTGTCAGAAATTCAAATGCCAGAAGTCAAAAATGGTGTCGATAATGCGACTCGTGAATTGGCAACGCGTTGGGATTTCAAAAATGTCGAAGCTTCATTTGAGCTTAACGAGAAAAATGAAACCATCAAAGCGACTAGCCAATCAGACTTCCAAGTACAACAGTTACTAGATATTTTACGTGATAAGTTGGCTAAGCGTGGTATTGATGGTGGTGCATTAGAAATTCCAGAAGAGATGGAACATAGTGGTAAGTTTTATAGTATTACTGTTAAGTTGAAACAAGGTATCGATAAAGAATTAGCTAAAAAAATAGTTAAATTGATTAAAGACAGTAAACTTAAAGTTCAAGCGCAAGTACAAGGCGAACAAGTTCGGGTTACTGGGAAATCACGTGATGATTTACAAGCTACTATGGCATTAGTGAAAAATGGAGAATTAGGTCAACCATTTCAATTTACTAATTTCCGTGACTAATCAACCTTTCCAATCATTATTATTGCCGATATTGTTTTGAGAATATTTCACAAAATTGTTCGGCAATATGTTTTTATTTATCCATAGAATCAACATCTAAAAAAATTGAGGAAAGCACTTTTTTTAGCCTAAATTTTTAATAATATGTGCTTTTATTTTAATTTTTGGTAAGGCATTATTTCAAATAACAAGATTTTTTTAACTAAATACGTTATTCTACCCGCTTGTCTATCCTCTGATAATACAACAATACTTATTATGATGAAAAAATTAGTTTTCTTTTTTGTTTTTTTTATTTTTTCATGTCCTTCATTTGCACAAAACCCCAATAACGAAGAAAAGAAAGTATTTATTGATAACTTATTATCAAAAATGACTATCAAAGAAAAAGTTGGGCAACTGCGATTAATCAGTGTTGGTGGTGATTTAAGCTTAGACAAAGTCCTTGATCAAATTCAAGCTGGTGAAATTGGTGGCATTTTTAATACTGTTGTAGAACCCGACCTTTCACGAATGCAAGAAAGAGCTTTAAAATCACCAAACCAAATTCCGGTTTATTTTGGTTTTGATATCATTCATGGTCATCGTACAATATTTCCAATTAATTTAGGTATAGCTGCAACTTGGGATCGTAGTGCCTTCGCTAAAGTGGCTGAGATCTCAGCTGATGAAGCTACGTCTGATGGGCTTAATGTTACTTGGGCTCCAATGGTTGATATAACTCGTGATCCTAGGTGGGGACGAGTTTCAGAAGGATTTGGAGAAGATCCTTATTTAGCTTCAGAAGCAGGGCGAATTTTTGTTGAAAAAATGCAAAAACAATCCTTAGCTGATAAAAAATCATTAGTTACATCGGTTAAACATTTTGCACTTTATGGTGCTGTCGAAGCTGGGCGCGAATATAACAGCACCGATATGAGTAAACGTAAAATGTTCCAAGAATATCTAGTGCCTTATAAAGCGGCAATTGATGCTGGTAGCCGAGCGGTTATGGTTGCACTTGTTAGTGTAAATGGTATTCCTGCTACTGCTAATCATTGGTTATTAACTGATGTATTACGAAACCAGTGGCATTTTGATGGAGTAGTTGTTAGTGACCACGGTGCTATCCGAGAATTAATTAATCACGGAGTTGCAAAGGATGCTAAAGATGCGGTGAGTATTGCTATCAAAGCTGGTATTGATGTGAGTATGAATGATGAATACTTTTTACAGTTTTTACCAGAATTGGTTGATGAAGGTTCAATCTCAGAAGATTTGATTAATCAAGCTTGTCGCCATGTGTTAGAGCTTAAATATGATATGGGATTGTTTAAAAATCCACATCGAAATTTAGATCCTAATTTTGATATTGAAACTATGTTTGCTAACGATCGCCTACATCGTACTGAAGCCAGAGATGTAGCTCGTCGTAGTATTGTATTATTAAAAAATGAAAATAATTTATTACCGTTAGACAAAAATAAAAAAATAGCTGTCATTGGACCATTGGCTGATTCAAAACGAGATATTTTAGGTAGCTGGTCAGGTGCTGGGCGTGCTAATTTAGCGGTAACACCGTTGCAAGGCATTAAGAATGCTACTGCAAATCCCAAATTAGTGAGTTACGCATGGGGTGCGAATCTCTCGGATGATCCTAATCTTTATAAATTCTTAAATTTATATGGCGAGAGCAGCAAATTTGATAAACGACCAGCCAATAATATGATAGCCGAAGCTGTTGCTCAAGCTAAAAAATCAGATGTCGTTGTAGTTTTTGTTGGTGAAGCACAAGGCATGGCACATGAATCATCAAGTCGAACCGATCTTGATCTACAAGATAGTCAAAAACGATTAATTAAAGCATTAAAAGCTACCGGTAAACCTTTGATTATTGCTTTAATGAATGGCCGCCCACTTACTGTGAAAGAAGAATATCAGCAAGCTGATGCTATGCTGGAAACTTGGTTTTTAGGTACTGAAGGGGGAAATGCTGTGGCCGATGTGCTGTTTGGTGATTATAATCCGTCAGCTAAATTACCTATGTCTTTTCCAGATAATGTCGGCCAAATTCCTGTTTATTATAGCCATTTAAAAACTGGTCGACCACATGGTACGGTTAATATGGGTAAATACACAACGTCTTACTTTGATAGCCCTAATGAACCTTTATTTCCATTTGGTTTTGGCTTAAGCTATACTGATTTTACTATTGATTTTTCATTATCAAAAACTGAAATGTCGCCAAATGGGGAAATTGAAGTTATTGCTAATGTAGAAAATACTGGTGAAAGAGAAGGTTCACAAGTAGTGCAGTTCTATTTGCAAGATGTGACAGCATCAGTAAGTCGACCAGTAAAAGTGTTAATTGGTTTTGAATCTATAGATCTTAAACCGCATGAAAAAGGTCAAGTAAAATTTGTTATCAAATATGACATGTTAAAATTCTGGAATGATAAAATGCAATATGTTGCAGAGCCCGGTAAATTCAATGTGTTTGTAGGCGCAGATTCTACAACTCAGGATAAGCAAACATTTACTTTACTTGATAATTAAAATTAGCATTCTCCGTCGACTTTGGTCGGCGGTTTTTGTCTCATGGGTATTGTTATGTTTGAGTTTGATCTTGTTCTACAGCTGTTGCAGCAAATGTGTGTGTATTTGGTTATTGCTTATTTGTTAAGTAAAACCCCGATTGTCATTCCTTTAATGCAAGTCACCATTCATTTACCTCATAAATTAGTCTGTTATTTTATTTTTTCTTTATTTTGCATTATGGGTAGCTATTTTGGTTTACATATTGAAGATACTATTGCGAATACTCGTGCTATTGGCGCTATTTTAGGAGGGTTGCTTGGTGGTCCGGTAATAGGCCTTTTAGTTGGCTTAACTGGTGGTATTCATCGTTATACATTAGGTGGTATTACCGCTGAAAGTTGTATGTTATCGACTATCTTGACAGGTTTAATTAGTGGATTATTTCATTATACCTTAATGAAAAAAGGTCGAATTGATTTAGTCTACAATCCATTCTTAGTCGGAGTATTAGGTGTTTTGGTTGAATCGTTAGAAATGATTCAAGTACTATTAATATCGAGACCCTTTGATGTTGTTCTACATGCAGTGCGTAGCATTGCCGCCCCCATGATTGTAGCTAATAGTATTGGAGCGGCGATGTTTATGCGAATTTTACTGGATAGACGGGCGATTTTTGAGCGTTATACATCGGCTTTTTCGGCTAAAGCTCTTAAAATCGCAGTGAGTACTGAAGGTCTATTGCGTGAAGGCTTCAATCAAGAAAATAGTACTAAAGTTGCAGAAATTATTTATCAACAGTTAGATATTGGCGCTGTAGCTATAACAGATCGGGAAAAAATTCTCGCTTTTATTGGGGTTGGTGACGATCATCATCTACCGGGTACTCAAATTACTTCAAATGTTACTTTAGAAGCTATTGAGCAAAATGATGTTAAATATCTTGATGGTACACATCAACCATATCAATGTTCAATCAATAAAAATTGTCGTTTAGGTGCAACTTTGGTTATTCCTCTTCGTGGGGAAAATAATAATGTAGTAGGTACTATTAAACTTTATGAAGCTAAAAATACGCTATTTAGCTCGATAAATAGGACTTTAGGTGAAGGTATTGCCAGCTTATTATCTGCGCAAATATTGGCTGGTCAAAATGAGTACTATAAACAGTTATTGTCTAAAACTGAGATTAAACTATTACATGCTCAAGTTAATCCTCACTTCTTATTTAATGCCTTAAATACTTTACTGGCTGTCATTAGGCGTGATAAAGAACAAGCATCACAATTAGTGCAAAATTTATCAACCTTTTTCCGTAAAAACTTAAAACGCACTGATGAAATAGTAACGTTAAAAGACGAAATAGAGCATGTAGATGCTTACCTACAGATCGAAAAAATGCGTTTTATGGAACAATTAACTATAAATTTTGATATTCCTGAACAACTTGAATATGCGCAATTACCAGCATTTTCATTGCAACCAATTGTTGAAAATGCCATTAAACATGGAACATCACATTTAATTAGTCAAGGGGAAGTAACGATTAGAGCCCATACAAATGATCAAACTTTAATTTTAGAGGTTATTGATAACGCTGGTAATTATCGAGAAAATAAAAAAGATAATAAAGGACTTGGTCTTAATTTAGTGGATAAACGAATTAAGATCCGCTATGGTGAAAACTATGGTATAAAGATAATCTGTAAACCAGACGAATATACAAATGTAATGTTATCTTTGCCTTTGCTAGAGGATGTTGTAGTTTAATGTTAAATGTGATTATTGTTGATGATGAATTACTCGCTCGCGAAAATTTACGTTGTTTGTTAGATAACGATAGCCAAATTAATATTGTCGCAGAATGTAATAATGCAATGGATGCTATACGTGAGATTCATCGATTAGCACCTGATGTCGTTTTTCTTGATATTCAAATGCCAAAGATAAATGGACTTGAAATGTTATCAATGCTTGATCCACAAACTATGCCTCATATTGTTTTTTTGACTGCTTATAGTGAGTTTGCAGTAAAAGCTTTTGAGGAACAGGCTTTTGATTATCTATTAAAACCTATTGAACAAGATAGACTAAATAAAACATTAAGTCGTTTACATAAAAAATGTCCTGTAGCAGATATAAATCAATTAGCAGGCGTTGATCAACAGTTAAAATATATACCTTGTATTGGCCATAATCGAATTTATTTACTATCTAATGATGATGTTTTTTATATTTCATCTAAAGTCAGTGGTATTTATGTGTTTAATCAAAATAATAATGAATATTTCACTGAGCTTACGCTAAAAACCTTAGAAGATAAAACTTCGCTAATCCGTTGCCATAGACAATATTTAGTTAATTTAAAAAAGTTAAAAGAGATTCGGTTTAATGATGCAGGTAGTGTTGATATTATTTTAAATAATGATGTTGCTGTTCCTGTGAGTCGTCGATATTTAAAATCACTTAAAGAGATTTTAGGGCTATAACCATTTTATTTAGGCTTCTCTCATTGATAGAGATACCGTTCACGAACTACTTTTAACCACTCAAGTAGTCATTTCAACCTGTAACTAAATTTCTTATATCATTCAATTAACTAAAAAATTACTATACCCTTGAGCATAAAGTAAGCTTTATCTCATGATTCAATACAACCAAATTCAAAAACAATTTGAAGTTAATATCAATAAAGTTTATCTACCTTTTTAACTACATAATTAAGTTAAAAATTAAATAGATGATATTAATCTTAAAGCGATAAAGAGAATTATTATGAATAATAGAATACTAAAGCATATACCTTGGGTTATTCTTGCTATTGTTGGTGCATGCTGTTTAGCAGTCATCGCACTACGTCGAGGTGAACATATTAGTGCATTGTGGATTGTTGCTGCTGCAGTGTCTGTTTATCTCGTTGCTTATCGATATTATAGTTTGTATATCACAAATAAAGTAATGCAGTTAGATCCAACTCGAGCGACGCCAGCTGTGATTAACAATGATGGTTTAAATTTTGTGCCAACCAATAAATATGTCTTGTTTGGACATCATTTTGCGGCAATAGCGGGGGCAGGACCGCTTGTAGGTCCTGTACTTGCCGCACAGGTAGGTTATTTACCGGGGACTTTGTGGTTGTTGGCTGGTGTGGTATTTGCCGGTGCAGTACAAGACTTTATGGTGCTATTTTTATCATCACGCCGTAATGGTTCATCTTTGGGTGAAATGATAAAAGAAGAGATGGGACCAATTCCAGGAACTATTGCCTTATTTGGTTGTTTCTTAATCATGTTAATTATTTTAGCTGTATTAGCATTGATTGTTGTTAAAGCATTAGCTGAAAGTCCGTGGGGCGTATTTACTGTTTGTTCTACAGTGCCAATCGCCTTATTTATGGGTATTTATATGCGATACCTCAGACCTGGTCGTGTTTTAGAGGTTTCAATAATTGGTATTGCATTACTAATTTTATCTATCTGGTTTGGTGGTATAATTGCTCATGACCCTTACTGGGGACCTGCACTAACTTTCAAAGCAACCACGATTACTTTTACTTTAGTTGGTTATGCATTAGTTTCTGCGATGTTGCCAGTATGGTTAATTTTAGCACCGCGTGATTATCTAGCTACTTTCCTAAAAATTGGTGTAATCGTTGGTTTAGCTATCGGTATTGTTATTTTAAATCCTGATTTAAAAATGCCAGATGTAACTAAATATGTTGATGGTACAGGTCCTGTTTGGAAAGGTTCTTTATTCCCATTCTTATTTATTACTATTGCTTGTGGTGCTGTTTCTGGTTTCCATGCCTTAATTTCATCAGGTACAACGCCAAAATTACTTGCTAATGAAACTGATGCACGTTTTATCGGTTACGGCGCTATGTTAATGGAATCTTTCGTGGCTATTATGGCTTTAGTAGCTGCATCAATTATTGAGCCAGGTTTATATTTTGCTATGAATACTCCACCAGCTGCGCTAGGAATAACTATGCCTGATTTACATAAATTAGGTACTGGCGATGCGGCGATGATAATGTCTCAACTGCAAGATGTGACTGCACATGCTGCGGCTACAGTTAGTTCGTGGGGATTTGTGATTTCACCTGAGCAAATTTTACAAACAGCCAAAGATATTGGCGAACCATCAGTGTTAAATCGTGCTGGTGGTGCACCTACCTTAGCCGTGGGTATTGCGCATGTGTTCCATCAAATTCTTCCTGGTGCAAATATGGGCTTCTGGTATCACTTTGGTATCTTATTTGAAGCTCTATTTATTTTAACAGCGCTTGATGCAGGAACTCGTTCTGGACGTTTCATGTTGCAAGACTTATTAGGTAACTTTGTACCATTCTTGAAAAAAACTGATTCACTTATTGCTGGCTTTATTGGTACTTTAGGATGTGTTGGTTTATGGGGATATCTACTTTACCAAGGTGTGGTTGATCCATTAGGCGGTGTTAAGAGCTTATGGCCATTATTTGGTATTTCAAACCAAATGTTAGCTGCTGTAGCGTTAGTATTAGCCACAGTTGTATTAATTAAAATGAAACGCGCTCAGTTTGTTTGGGTGACGATTATTCCTGCTGTTTGGTTATTGATTTGTACTACTTGGGCATTGGCACTTAAACTATTTAGTAATGATCCTAATTTAGAAGGGTTCTTCTATTTAGCTAATGAGTATAACCGTCGAATTGCCGAAGGTAGCGAACTAACTGCAAAACAGATAGATAATATGCACCACATTGTCATTAATAATTACACTAATGCTGGTTTAAGTATCTTGTTCTTAGTGGTTGTGTATAGCATTATCTTCTTTGGTATTAAAACTGCACTTAAAGTACGTAATAATAAACAAAGAACCGATAAAGAAACCGCTTATGTACCTATTCCTGAAGGCGGCGTTAAAACAACCATGTCACATTAATCATAATAAGCAGAATGTTAAATGAAAATAACATTCTGCCATTTATAACAATAACTTCCTAATTCCTTATATTTTGCCCAACAATAGTTGCTATCGTTGGGTATTTTTTTATTATTGGTTAAGTGTCTTGTTTTTTTTGATAAAAATACTTTAATTGAGAAAATAATAATTTAGAATAATAAGATGTTTTTATAAAAGTGATTAAGATTAATTAGGATGTTAATTTTACATAATAGAAATAGGAGATGAGGATGTTGGTAAGCAAAAAGCGTGCTTTTTTAGGCAGTTTATTCGTATTAGGTTGTGTATTTCAGACAGATGCAAAACAAATTGATGTTTCTATTTTAGCAACATCAGATGTGCATGGTCGAATGTTACCATGGGATTATGGTACCGACAAAGCAGACTCTTCTGGTTCTTATGCACAGATATCTTCATTTTTAAAAGAGTATCGTTCACAGCATACAAATGTTATTGTTGTTGATGCTGGTGATATTATTCAAGATAATCAAATCGAACGATTTTATAATGTGAAAAATCATCCGGCTATTGCAGCATTAAATGCCATGCATTATGACATTATGGTGCTTGGTAATCATGAATTTAATTTTGGTATGCCAATAGTCGATAAGGTTACTTCAGAATTTAAAGGCCAATCTTTAGCTGCTAATATTTATTATAAAGATTCCGGTAAACCTTATTTGCCAGCCACAACTATTATTGAGAAAGAAGGTATTAAGATTGGCTTTATTGGTGCAACTACGCCTTTTGTTCCAGAATATGAGAATAAAACTGGCTATGTAAATCAAATGGAATTTACTATGCCAATACCGGAAATAAAAAAACAAATTGCCAATCTCAAACATCAATCAGTTGATGCGATTGTTTTAGTTACTCATATGGGATTAGATAATGAAAACAATAAATCTGGTACAGGGGTTGCAGATGTTGCTAATCAATTGCCCGAACTTGACGTAATTATTGCTGGACATAATCATCAGAATATTAGTGAAAAAATCATTAATAATGTTGTTATTACTGAACCTCATCGCTATGGAACAGTAGTATCGGTGGTTGATCTTAAATTTGATATTGATGGCAATAAAAAAACGTTAAAAGCGAAAAAATCACAAACATTACCAGTAAAAACTTATCCAGCTGATCCTGAAATCGAAAAAATTTATTCGCCTTATCATCAACAATTACGAGAAATTTCTAATCAAGTTATTGGTGAAACTGATGAAGATCTTGTACCGCAACAGATAATACATGGTATACCGGCAGTGTATTTGCAAGAAAGTGGTTTAACTAATTTACTTAACTCTGTGCAAATTTATTTCAGTGGTGCAGATGTGACTGCTGTTTTAGTTGATAATAAAAAAGCGATATTAAATAAAGGGCCAATCGCTCGTAAAGATATTGCTAACAATTATCAATATACAGCCGGCGAAACCTCTATTTTTGAAGTTACCGGAAAGGATCTCAAAGATTATATGGAATGGTCAGCGGCATATTTTGCACAAGTACAGCCAACGGATAAAAATTATCAATATGATCCTGTTCGAGGTGCATCTAAATATATGACTTATGATATGTTTGGTGGTGTTAAATATATTATTGATTTAAGTGAACCGATAGGAAATAGAATCAAAAATCTAACCTTATTAAATGGTAAAGTTATTACTGATGATATGAAACTCAAACTAGGTATGAATGCTTATCGTTATGAAATGTTGGTGAAAAAAGGTGGACCATTAGAAGGGCGCCGAGTCGAGCCAATTTGGAATTCTCGCACAGCATTAGGTGATGAAGAAGGTACCATTCGTAATATGACCATTAAATATATAACCGATGTGAAAAAAGGCAAAATTACCGATGAATCAAATAATAATTGGAAAGTGATTGGTATTGATCCTAATCAATCAAATTAGTGTGAGCATTCTTATTGGCTTATTTTTACAATAGTTTTTAGTAAAACGATAATTACTGTTATAAGCAATTTAAATTTTATTTTGTGGCATGATTAACGGTGATTATCTTATATGATAATTACTAAGAAATTTTACTATAAAAGATATTTAGT
>NZ_NASN01000017.1:0-47965 GCF_002142015.1 Gilliamella sp. A7 | reverse complement strand
TAAAAATACGCTAAGTAGTATATAAAATACCGTGCTTAACGTATTTTGCAACCTTTTTTTAAAATTAGCTAAATTTAGATGAATTCTCTGACACACTGATATAATTAATTAACAAAAAATAATTAAATTTGTTGCCTAAGCATTATCAATACGGTATAGACTTCTCAATTATTTTTACAAAAATAAACTCAATAAACTAACTCTGAATAACCATTATCTAAAAAATGTAATCACAATTAGAACTGTTACTAGTAATGACAGTTTTTTACCGAGTAGGTTTTCTAAAGGATGTTTTTTGTTTCCAATCTACAGAATATCTTGAAACTGGAAATTTATCTGTTGTTGAATAAGGTAAAATAAGTTACGAAAGGGTGCCATACCGAATGCTGATGAAATCAGAGCAGGTAATAAACTTTCTGAACCTTCGCTTCGATGTAATATTTAAAAAAATGAAGTTAATAAACCTAATATTAAAACACAATATTTGTGGGATGAAGAAATTGGTAGACTTGATGTTGAGACATGTCATGTCTGCCATAGGTTATTAATTGAAAATGATGAAGAGCCAATTCTATTCGATTCTTATGTCAAAGAAGATAAATAAACTAGAATAAAAAGATGGCCGGAGTGGAAATTATGTGTACATTATAGATACTAAAGGAACTGTTACTCATCAAAGATTTATTCCCGATGGGATCATTAATGGAAAGCCTAATCAGAGAGCAAAAAATAATAGGTAATAATTATGATCTATAATATAACAAAAAATGATATTAAGCTTAATTAGCAAGACTTATTGGCTATGAACACTAGAAATTTAATTAGTCGACAAAATTTAAATGAGTTGTCAGGTTCAGATATTAAAAGAGCAGTAAAGCATATGACAGCTAATGGATTTTAAGCTTCTCAATCTATAGATGTAGCTATCATTAATGGAAAAAGATTATTATAAAGTAGAGGAGGCGCCTTCGAGATACTCGATATGAAAGAATATATTAACGAAATGCTCCAATTACAAAATAATTTACTGTCTCTTTTTAAAAGGAATTACCCTACAGTTAAGCATCACAATTTATTATTAGATTGCCTCCGCATTGGAGAATTAGATGTTCATGGACAAGAATGGTTATTTAAAAAGCATGGTAAAGGACTGAAATTTAAAAGAAAAAAACCTTTACCTGAACTCATTGTTGATATGCATAACTATTTTTCAGAGCCGGATGTATTGGATGAATGGCGATTAAAACAATATCTTGATTCACTAAGTGTGTCTTATTCTAAGAATGATGTTCGTAATTGTCTAAATGAACTGACATTAGCCTGTGTTTAAAAAAAATATCAGAGCAACAATATAAGTTAAATGAAGAGAAATTACAGGATTTAAGTTACTAATATAGCACGATTACAGTAAGTAATAAGCTTAAATCCAGAGTTGCCATAATATTATTTTAACTTAAACTAAGTTAAGCTATATGGTGAACAAGTCATTACTGATATTGGTTGTAACTTAACCATAAGTAGTGAACAATAACTAGATAGTTGGCTAAACTATGCCTAAACCAACTATTTTATATTAACTCATCAACCAATAAATCATTTGCAGCTGTGCCGGCAGCAACTACTAAGGCTCAATGGCAACATATATCCAACGCTATTGATTATGGCAAAAGCCGAGGTGTTAAACTTATTATAACAGAGGTGAAATAATGGATTTTACAAAACAAGAGTGGTTTTCTGCTGGAGCGTATGAAAATCAAGATTTTATCAATATTAGCACTTTTTCTGGATTCCGAATTAAAGCCAGAGATCCTGATGGTGCAAATCTATTATTATCAAAAGATGCGTCTAACGAAGAATTAGGTCAGGCGGCACTATTAGCTTTGTCTAAAAGCCGAAAAATAGCACAAAGCGAGATAGCTACTTTTTTTGATAGAGATAACGTCAATCAACGTTATAATAATTGGGTTGCTAATTTAATGGACAAGTATGGTTATAAAACTAAACGGGCGTTATTTAAAAAGATGATGCGATGTTCAATTGAAATTAGAAATGGTGTTTTAACTATTTCTCCTTCTATTCATGAAAAGCTAGAAGGTTGGGGGGGTGAGGGGTTTACCGAAAGTGATAAAGTCATTTTACCTATTAATAGTTCACCAGAAGAAATTGGTGCAGGGCTAAGATTGGCATTTAGTCGTTGTCGCTAGTTGATAAAACTATATCAATTTGATGAATTAATAAATTCTATTGTCCCAAGAAGTGGTAAAGATGGTAATAAATAGTGAAAGTGAAGAAGAAATTGATTATAGAAGAAGTCTTCCTTGGGAAAAACAAGTAAGTCTAGAGAAAAATAAAAAATGGAGTTTAGAAAACTGGCTTGTGTGGTTTAAACCAGAGACCAAAGAGTGGTTTTAGTGGAATAATCATAAATTTGATGGTGAAATTGAAAATATAAATTTTTTAATTGAGGTTACAGCACTAGATGATCCTTTTGCATCAGGTGCATTTAAATGGTTATTTAGAGCTTGTGTGCAATTAATGTCATTTCTACAGATGATCTTTAGTTTATGCATCTGTCGTCAAGTTCTGCGACACTAGTCGCAGAACTGAACTGACTATTTATATACTCAGCGTTCTAGTTCACAAATTGAACAATTAACTCGCCTTTTTTAGTGGTAATGACGAATGGTCTATATTGAATCAGAATTTACCCAACTAAAGGATTTTAAAGATAAACAGTGAAAAAGTAACATCCTTTGTTATAGTTAACTCTTTTACGCATAATTCTCCCAAATTATGACCACTTCATTCATATTCGAATATCATTAAGATGGTATAGACTTCTCAATTATTTTTACAAAAATAAACTCAATAAACTAACTCTGAATAACCATTATCTAAAAAAACACCATCGTTCAATTAGCATATTTGCAAGTAAAGTTGCAGTAGATATCATCCGAAAACAATTGTATGGCAAAGAAAATTTAACCGAAGCAGAAAAAGAAAACATCAGTGCACTATCACAGTTAGCTGCTGGCAGTGTTCGTGTTGATGATGTTGGCACAGCATTTAGTAGCAGTAAAAACCTAGTTGAGAATAATTCTTTGGCTCAAGATGCCGTTATTATTTGGCGAGTTCTTCGGCCGAGTGTATTAGGTCAGCCTGTTACAATTACAGCCGCAGATGTGCTGATTGGGAAAAATTTAAGTGACAAGGAGGTATAAGCCTTTTAGATGATTTATTATTTGCGCAACAAAGCTTAATTAGGTTAGCTTTAGTCGATCCTGTTGGAGATAGTCAATTAGCAGGAACCCAAGCTGGATCAGCTACTGAGAGGCAAGCTTACCGTCTGATAATGATAAAAACAAACCAATCGATAAAATAAAAGAAGAAAAGAAAAAAAGAAAAATTAAATAACCTTCCTGATAATGTTCAAAATACATATTCTAAACATGAAAAAAATGGTTGAAATGGCAATTTTAATGGTCAGACACCAGGAACCAATGCTGGTAGAATATTCAAAAATAGTGATAATCAATTATCTACAGTTGATAGTAAGGGTAACTCAATTACTTACAGGGAATTTGATGTCAATAATAAAATAGCAGGTCAATCTAGAGATGCTGAGCGTTTGATTAGAGGAAGTGATAACTCAGTTTATTATACAAACAATCATTACCAAACATTCATAAAATTAACTAAATAGAGAACAACTAATATGAATAACCAAACTATTTATATTGCTAAAGGACAAGAAAAACAAATTATTAAAAAATACAATTTAAAAAATTATTATATTGCCAAACTGGATGGTTCAAATATTCATACATTTAGTGACTATATGAATGCAATAATTATAGCTTTCCAGTTTCCTAAAAATATGTTTATAAACACCAACAGTATTGATGCATACAATGATTGGATGAGAGATCTAACATGGATAGATCAATATGATGGATATATATTAATTATTGAAAATTTTGAACAAATGATGAGTTCTTATCCAAAAGAAAAAGGTATTATAATGGATGAGTTTCGGGAGACTATTTGTCCTTTTTGGAAAGATGAAGTTTTACATACGGTTGTAGATGGAAAAGCAAAAGGTTTTTTTGTATTACTTGTTGATTAATATTTTTATTAGTTTTATATAGTTATTTTCAGTTCTGCGATCTCTATTGCAGAATTGAGATAATTTTTACTAAATACACAATCTATTTCGCAAGTTAGGCAATTAATTTATCTTTTTTAGAGGTAATGGTTACAGGTTGTTCGGTAGTAAATCCTACCGCTTCTAACCAATTGCCTTTTAAGTGTAGCGCAGTCTCTCGTAGGGTTTTAGTGGTGGTTTTAGTTTTGGCAGTTTTTGCCATAGAATGGGTGTTAGTCATGATAACTACTCCTTGGAGCTTAAGTTATTGTGATTAGACATTTTTACGGGGCGCAACCGGTAAGGATGAAGCTAAATATCAATTCAGCCTTTAGCCAATGAATTTAAAGTATGGTTACATATCTTAATATAATCAGATATTTTTTCGACCGGCCAGTGCGCAACCAATTTTTTATGACTATAACAATGAAGCAAGAATAATAAATAGAAATTTATAACAAAACAGGTAAAACTTCTTATACAAATCAATTATTATCTTGTAAATTATCGGCAACAACAAATACTTTGCTTAATATTTAATAGAATGTATCATTTTCTTAAAAATGATAAGGTAAAGAAATGATGTCAATAAAAATTGGTTTTACAGGTGACATCCGCATAGTTGAATTAGGTACAGACAGTGATATTTGACGCAGATTTTAAAGCATTTTATGAGTGTATTGAATGTGCTATAGTAAGTTATGAAGCGTTCAAATCGCGTCCTAATTATAACTACGAACCTGTAATGGTAGCAATTTCTACCATTCCTTATTCTATAAGCTACAGTAAGATCCCTTTATCTGTTTTCGATAATTTACAATCGGACGAGAAACCAATTTAGTGGACTGGCAAAATTCCTAAAACCACAACGTAATTACTTTTATCTTACCTCTAATCCCTCTTTTCCTCAAAATTTTAAGAAAAAGATAGGATAGATATTATTACTGATTTTAATTTCCCATTAACGTTTATGGAAAGGGCAATTGGGAAACAGGCACGAAATAGGAGTTTAATCAAATCAAAAATTAGAACTTTTAGTCGTTGATGTTTTACCTTATAGTTGATGAACCATAATTATATTCTGATCAATATTGTCTCTATATAGCTTATAGAAATCCCGCAATTAAGTGTTTAGGTTATGATGGCTTATATTTAAATGCTATAACAATATAACTATTTATTATTATTCAAATAGTTCTTTATTACTATAATCAAGTACATCCTAATGATATTTCTTAATATCTTTATTTAAATAGAAACTTACACAAGGATGGAAAAATTATGTGCTCTTTCCTGTCTTTTTATAAAAACATTTTTGCCGTGATTATTGGCGTTGTTTTTCTTTTAATAACCCCTTTATCGGTAGCAAAAACTGATGAGAATTCCAGTGTATTAAGAGTTGGCATTGATTTGACCTATGCGCCTTTTGCTTATCTAGAAAATAATCAAGCTGAAGGTTTTGACCCTGATTTTATGCGTTTGTTAGCACAAAAGTCTCATAAGATAGCTGAATTTAATGATACTCGAATTGAAAATATTATTATTGGACTGGAATCAGGCCATTATGATGTTGTAGCTAGTGCTTTATATGTTAATGGTACACGAGCTAAACAAGTTGATTTTATTCCTTATTTACAGACTGGTGGTGTGCTATTAGTTCGGCAAGATGATAAATTTAATCCACAAACCTTAGAAGATTTATGTGGTAAGAGTGTATCGTCAATGAAAGGGGCAGCGTGGATTGAAACCATGAATCAGATCAGTGAGACATATTGTAAATCTCACCATCTTCAGGCCATTATGGTAAAAGAGTACCCAAGTGCGCCAGAAGCTTCTCAAGCGCTCCTTTCACATGGTGTTGATGTGCAATATGAAGATGCTGCAGTGGCAAATATGGTGATCAAACAACTAAATAACAGTTTGAAAATCACTAGCAAAAATATGATAAATCCTGTTCTTATTGGTTTGGCTGTGCGCAAGAATGATACGGAGTTCAAGCAATATTTGCTCGATCTTATTAAATCGGTACGACAATCTGGCGAATACGATCTATTGTTAAAAAAATATAATTTAGCTTATCCCAATCAATCATTACTACAAGATAATATTGAGTTTATTGCTACCGATTTGGTAGGCAATTTAAAACAAATTCAGAATGTTGAACAGAAAGGCTTTAATTGGAGTTATTTTTTTAATGAGTTGATTAATCCTAATTTTGCAAAAGCTAGTTGTACTGTTATTTCTTTAAGTGGTTTGGCGTGGCTAAGTGCTTTAGTTTTTGGACTATTATTAGCGTTAGGTAATCGCTCAAAGCGCTTAGTGTTGGTTAAAATAACCGCATTTTATATCTGGTTATTTAGAAGTTTACCATTATTAGTTTTGCTAATTTATATCTATAGTTTACCTAGATTTTGGCAAGCAAGTAGTGTTGTATTATCTAATCCTTTTTGGGCAGGGTTGATTGCATTAATTCTCAGTGAAAGTGCCTATATGGCTGAAATTCATCGTGGGGCGTTACAAGCAATTTCCAAAGATCAAATTGATGCAGGTAGAGCCTTAGGACTAAGGTACTGGGCAATTCAAGCTAAAATCGTTTTTCCTCAAGCACTGAGAATAGCCTTACCACCACTAACAAATCAATTTGTTACCATTATAAAATTAACATCGTTAGTATCGGTTATTTCATTAACTGAAATTTTATTAGTTGGTCAACAGCTTTATACCCGTAATTTTTTAGTTATTGAAACGCTCACTGTTGTTGCGATTTATTATGTAGCTATAGTGACTATAGTTACTTGGCTAATCAAGCGTTTTGAAGTCTCTTTGGATGTTACAAAACGTTCCAACATTGAGACAATTGAAGCAAATGAATTTAAGTTAATTTCAAATAAAGAGAATAATCTTTTATCAACAAGTAAACCAAGTGAGTATGTGTTAGAGTTGCAACATTTGTATAAAAATTATGGTAATACAAAAGTTCTAAAAGACATTAATTTAGATGTCAATTGGGGGGATGTTATATCGATTATAGGTCCATCAGGTTCTGGCAAAACAACCCTTATTCGAACCATTAATGGTTTATCCGACTTAGATGAAGGAACGATTAAATTTGAAGGAATTCCCTTTATTAATGGCGGACAAATACATGATGAACAATTCTATAATCGAATTGTGCATTTAGGGATGGTATTTCAAAATTATAACTTATTTCCCCATAAGACTGTTTTAGAAAACCTACTGTTAGCGCCTGAATATCATGGTAAGGATTTAGCGATAACGAAACAATTAGCTTTAGCTTTATTAGATAAAGTTGGGATGTTAGACCATGCTTATAAATATCCGCATCAGTTATCTGGTGGACAGCAGCAAAGGGTTGCAATTGCTAGGGCATTGGTTATGGAACCAAGTATTATTTTGTTTGATGAACCTACATCAGCCCTCGATCCAGAGTTGGTTAATGAGGTTTTGCAAGTTATTGCGCAACTAGCAGCCGAAGGTATGACTATGTTAATTGTTACTCATGAAATGTCTTTTGCATTTAAAGTTTCTAATCGTATTCTCTTTATGGAAGAAGGACAGATTATTCATGATGATGCGCCTAATGTTTTAAAAAATAGTGATGATAAACGTTTACAACAATTTCTTAATCAGAATGAACGTTGATAATAAAAATTTAAACTTAAAAAATAATAGTTAGAATGATTGAGGTATAAGTGATGCAAGAATTTCCCGAAATAGGTATTTTACATCGTCGTAAAATTGAAGCAGAAATAATAAAACCTATATATGAAATATTAACACGCGATTATGGTAAAGAGGTCGCTAAGGCGGTTATTGGCGAAGCGGTTGCCCAAGCAGCAGTTGAATCTGGAAAAGAGTTTGCTGCAAAGGAGCCCAATGGTACTAGCGTTGAAAGTTTTGTAGCCTTACAACATCTGTGGGAACAAGATGATGCTTTAATAATTACTGTCGTTGAAAACAGTCATGAGCGATATGACTATAATGTCCATCGATGTCGATACGCAGAAATGTATCAGCAAATGGGATTAGCTGAAATTGGTTTTTTATTATCCTGTAATCGCGATAGTAAATTTATCGAAGGCTATGCTCCGCAAGTTAAATTAGATCGTCCTCATACTATTATGATGGGTGATGGTATTTGTGATTTTCGTTACTGCCTAAGGGGCAAAAATAATGAGTAGTTTACAACCCAAAATTAATATTACACGCCTTGAAAAATTGCTTGATGATTTTGCTCAAATAGGCAAGACTAAAAATGGCGGTGTGACACGTTTAACATTAACGAGTTTAGATAAACAAGCCCGTGATTTACTTATTCAAATTAGTCAATCTGCTGGTTTTAAAGTTCAAGTCGATGCGATAGGTAATATTTTTATACGTCGAGAAGGCCTTAAAGATTTACCAGTAGTGATGACCGGTTCACATGGTGATAGTCAACCAAAGGGTGGCCGGTATGATGGGATCTATGGCGTATTAGCTGGTTTAGAAGTTTTACTAACGTTAAATGATTATAATATTCAAACTAATCACCCTATAGAATTAGTGATGTGGACTAATGAAGAAGGTTCACGTTTTGCGCCAGCCATGATGGGATCAGCTGTTTTTACTGGCAAGCTGGATCTTGATCAAGCTTATGCGATAAAAGATCAAGATGGTATTACGGTTAAACAAGCATTAGAAGATATTGGTTATTTGGGTAATGCTAAAATAGCCAATCAATCAATTAAAGCCATTATTGAGGCTCATATTGAACAAGGTCCTATACTTGAACAACAAAATCAAACAATTGGTATTGTTAAAGGTGCGTTTGCCCAGCGTTGGTATGAAGTCACATTGACGGGTTTAGCTGCCCATGCAGGAACAACGCCAGTCAATATGCGCCAAGATGCGGTGGTGGGATTATCTGAATCTGTGACTGCTTTAAACCGACTGGCATTACATCCAGACAGCAAAGATATTAGGTTAACCGTGGGTATGATAACTGTCAGCCCAAATTCTCGTAATGTAGTTGCGGATCATTGTTTTTTTACTATAGATCTACGACATTATGATTCTGAATTATTGGCAAACTTTGAAACGCTTATCTATGCTCAATTATCTGAAATAGCTGAAAAATTGAATTTAAAACTGGACATAAAAAAAGTGCTTAGCATGCCATCTATCCATTTTGATCTAAACTGCATAACGTCAGTTAGAAAGGCGGCAATAAAAAATAATTATTTGGCAATTGAAATGGTTTCTGGTGCAGGTCATGATGCTTGTCATTTGAGTAGCATTGCGCCGACTTCAATGATATTTATTCCTTGTATCAAAGGGATAAGTCATAATGAAGCTGAATCGATAACTACTTCCTGGTGCAAAGCCGGAGCAGATGTTTTATTGGATACTTTATTAGAATTATCGCAATAAATGATATTACTTCCAACCAACATGAAAATAATTTGGTTATTTAAATTAAAGCGGTGCATTATCAATAGTTATAAAATAAAAAACTGGAAAAGTTATTCATTTATTATTGATTAGTTTATTTTGTCCTAATGCGTATGCAAAACTAATCAATATTTGTTTAAATGATTTCGAGTAGCAACTTTTATAAGTTATTTCGTTAAATCTTGAGCAATAAATATAATTGTAAAGCATTTAAATTTAATATTAAGCTCTAGTCAATTTAACAGCGCTAAGACTTTTAAATAATGTATTTTGTGTTAGCTGAGTATTATAAATATGGAATATGAGGTTTAAGAAAATTGATTCAATCGGCAATTGAAAAATATTAAAAATCACTTAAAATTATTTGAAATTAAGATAAAAAACTTACCATCATTATTGATGGTAAGATTACTCTCTAATCTACAGTTATCTATTGTTCTATATTCTTGAAAGATTTATCGTTTCACATTTCTTTAGGATAGTCACTTTTTATCTACAAAGTTTTTTCTTCGCTCCATTAATTTAATTAGTTGTTTTTAAATCAATCAACCGAGTAATAGGAGTAAATAATGGTTAAAAATGTTAAGAACAGAAAACTAACTATCTTTATTTCAACGCTATATTGCTCTTTGTTTTTTTCTTCATCGTTATTTGCTTTCCAAAAAGATTCAATAGAGGATTTTTTAGGCCATGAAGTAGGGATTACTTATCACACAAACGAACAAGCAGTAAGTAGTAAAGAATATTTACCTATTTATCCTGATGACGGGACACCTGAATTTGAAGCAGATAAAATTCCTTATTTATATGGTTATAACCTTAAAGATACCGAGCATTGGCAACAAGCAATACAGGATGCTGATTTACATATTGCTAATGTGGCTAAAATTTTTTCCCAACCGCTCGGTATTACGATTTCACCGGAAACTACGCCTACTTTGTATAAAATGCTTGGCGATCTATTAGTTGATTCAGCGGATAATGCCACTAAAACGGCCAAAGAGTTTTATATGAGAAAACGTCCGTTTGTCTATTTTGGTAATTATTCTTGTCAACCTACTGATGAAGAAGATCGATTACGACAAAATGGATCTTTCCCATCTGGTCATGCCGCATATGGTTGGACACTAGCATTAGTTTTAGCTCAAATTGTTCCTTCTCATGCAGAAGCGATAATAAAACGAGGTTATGATTTTGGTCAAAGTAGAGTAATTTGCGGTGCTAATTGGCAAACAGATGTCAACGCTGGTCGAATAGTTGGTGCTGTAGAATACTCAAAGTTGCAATCTATTCCAAAATTTCAAGAAGATCTGCGCAAAGCTACAGAAGAAGTTAATCAGCAATATAGTCTATTAAAATAATTGGTTCTATCTCCCCTTAGTTTATAAATAACTTAGTTTATAAAGGGCTTAGGGGAGAGCTATTATGATTTTTAAATGCTATCTAATTTACACTTAATGCTCGTTTAGAACCGCACAATGAATTTATTAATATGTTATTAAAGTGCTACCATATCAAAACCATTCAATAAAATAGTAAAAGTAAGATAACATTAGGTAATATCAGCAAAGATAATATTTTCTTAACATTAAAAAGATTTTAGTTTTATAGTATAACCGGGGTTTATCTTAGAATATTACTCTACGAATACTAAGTATAAAATTGTTTGCAGATTTTAATATTAATATTTTGTGTCATCTTCGTTTACCAATTAATTGATAATAAATTAGTTTTTTAGTGCTTCTAATACTAATCTAAATACATTTGAGTGCCCCTTGCGACTTGGATAATAAATATAAAAAGGTTCATATGTGATTGAATATTCAGGTAATAATTCTATAAGTTGTCCTGATGCTAATTCATTTTTTACATCCGGATAACCAATCCAACTAATACCTAAACCATCAAGAGTAGCTTGTTTTCTTAAATGATTATTGATTGTGAAGTGAGAAATAGGGTGATATTGAATAATATTACCTTTATCGAAAAACTCCCATATCGATTCCATTCCATATTGGGTTGAAACTTTTTTGCCAATTAATAAATGTTGATCTAAATCATTTATCTGTTTTGGTTTTGTTCTCTGACGCAAATAATCAGGACTAGCTACTAAAGTCATTCGCAAAGGATCTGATATTTTTAGGGCTATCATCTCTTTTGCCAAATCATTGCCGATTCGGCAGCCCATATCGAAACCTTGTTTGACAATATCGACTAAGTTATTGTCACATTGAATTTCAATTTTAATTTGTGGATAGCGTAGTGAGAATTGACTTAATTTAGGGTATATAAAATTTTCAATAGCAATATTCGATGCATTAATTCTAATGGTACCCGATGGAGTATCAAGGTAATCCCCAAGAGCGGCTACTTCTTCATTGATTTGTCGATATAAAGGAGCTATTTGTTTATAAAGTTGTTCACCAGCCTCTGTCAATGATAGGCTTCGAGTCGTGCGATTAAATAGCCGTAAACTCAAACGTGTTTCTAAGTTTCGCATGCTATGACTGAGTGCTGATGACGAAACACCTAAAGATTTAGCTGCACCAACAAAGCTTTTTGCTTTAGCTATAGTAATAAAATAGTTTAGTTCATTATAGTTATACATCGGATATAAATAGAAAATTAATGAATTTAATTCATGATACTATAAATGAATAATACGTTTATCTCAATAAAAGTTAACGATAAAATAATCATAATTAAAATTGAATTTTTAACAATTTATTAAATTATTCAATCTATTATTAGCTATTTAGGAGAGAGAGTATGGATTATATAAAATTAGGTAATTCAGATATTGAAGTCTCACGATTTTGTTTAGGATGTATGAGTTTTGGCGATCCAGCTAGTAAAATGCATGATTGGACACTTAATCCAGAACAAAGCGAAACAATTATTAAACATGCCTTAGATCTAGGAATTAATTTTATTGATACAGCAAATACATACTCTAGTGGTACCAGCGAAGAATATGTAGGAAGAGCGATTAAACGAAATATAGCTCGAGACAAAGTAATATTGGCTACTAAAGTCTATTTTAATGAAGGGCATTTATCTAAAACAGCAATTGAACGAGAAATTGACGGGTCCCTGAGACGATTAGGTACCGATTATGTTGATTTATATATTATCCATCGTTTTGATTACAGTACACCAATTGAGGAAACTATGGCTGCTTTACATCGTTTAGTACAGAGTGGCAAAGTACGAGCATTAGGTGCTTCTGCGATGTATGGTTACCAATTTTATAATATGCAATTAGCCGCTAAACAAAATGGTTGGACGCCGTTTGTTTCGATGCAGAATCACTATAATTTATTATATCGTGAAGATGAAAGAGAATTAATTCCCGTTTGTAAGCAATTCAATGTTTCATTAACCCCTTATAGTCCTTTAGCAGCAGGTAGACTCTCTCGATTAGAATGGCAAACCAATACACTACGTAGTAAGACTGATAAGACTGCTGTTGCTAAATACGATAGTACCCAACAAATCGACATGAATATAGTAAAAAGAGTTAATGAAATTGCGCAAAAATATGCTGTAACCATGACTCAAGTTGCTCTTGCATGGCAATTTGCTAAAGGCGTTGCTTCACCAATCATTGGGGCAACTAAAATTCAATATTTGGATGATTCGGTAGGGGCATTAAAGGTTTCATTAAATAAGGATGATATTGCTTATCTTGAAGAACTTTACTTGCCTCATCGTATTGTCGGTGCACTTTGATTTGTTGCAATCAACAAGATTAAATTTACTGACAAATATCCTTGGCATATTTGTCAGTAACAGTCACTAAATTTTTCCTAAATTTAAATATTTTTGCATCTCTTCTTTCGGTACCATTCCGCCGCCAGTTGCCCAGACTAAATGAGTCGCATTTTGTAATTGCTGAGGCGTAAATTGCATACGTTCTAAATATTTAGAATTATTAGTAACAATGACGGGACCTTGCATACCAGCTAGGGCAGAAGGTTCAAGTTGCATGTTTTCGGTTTTATCCAGTAACGCTAACAAATCATACATATCCTGATCCGACAAGGTATAATATCCATCTAACAGACGTTGCATCGCTCGTCCAACAAATCCAGAAGGCCGACCAACAGCTAAACCATCTGCGGCGGTAATATTATCAATGCCGATCTCTTGTACCGAAATTTTGTCATGTAAACCAGTATAAACCCCTAGTAACATACACGGTGAATGGGTCGGTTCAGCAAAAATACAATGTACATTATCACCGAATGCCATTTTTAAACCAAAAGCAACACCGCCAGGGCCACCACCTACACCACATGGTAAATAGACAAAAAGAGGATGATCTTTATCAACTTTAATTCCCAACTCATTGAGTTGTTGTTTCGTGCGTTCACCTGCGACTGAATAGCCTAAAAATAGGGTAGTAGAATTTTCATCGTCGATGAAGAAACATTTTGGATCAGATTCTGCTGCTTTACGGCCTTGTTCAACGGCAACACCATAGTCTTGTTCATATTCAATAACATTAACACCATGATCTCGTAATTTCTTTTTTTTCCATTCTCGGGCATCTGCCGACATATGTACGCTAACTTGAAACCCGAGTTTAGCGCTCATTATGCCAATTGATAAACCAAGGTTACCAGTTGATCCTACCACAATACGATATTGACTAAAAAACTGTTTAAATTTATCAGAATATAATTTGCCGTAATCATCTTGTTCTGATAATAGTTCATTTTCAATGGCTAGTTTTTCAGCGTGAGTTAAGACTTCATAAATACCGCCTCGAGCTTTAATTGAACCAGAAATTGGTAAATGACTATCTTTTTTTAAATAAAGCTGACCTGCGATATCAACATTATATCTAGCTTCAAGAGCTGTTTTCATATTAGTAATTTCAACTAACTGTGATTCAATAATGCCCTTGGTTGTCGCAGTTTCAGGGAAAGCTAATGCTAAATAAGGTGCAAAACGTTTTAAACGTTCGCTTGCTTTTTTTATATCCGTTTGATCAAGCCCAACGTAAGGAAGACCTATTGCTAAAGTAGTTATATTAGGATTAAACCAACTGCATGGTTGAAGCTGAATTAATTTTTCTATTAATGGTTTATCGGCTATAAGTGTTTGTATCTCTGTTTGATTCATATCGCTCCTTGAAAGATATCTAAATAAAATTAGATAATAAAAAAGTAACCATTAATGCCACTACTGAGGCAATGAATGTTGCAGTGGTGTAGTATTTTAAAATTTCGCTCATAGTTGCACCACAATATTGCTTAACAAGCCAAAATAATGAATCAGTAACTATGGTACAACCAATAGCTCCTGAACCTATAGCTAATGTAATGATTTCCGGACTGATATCAGGATAAAGGACCAGCATCGGTGATACGATTGCTGTGGCACCCATCATTGCAACTGTTGCTGAACCTATGGCTGCATGCAAAATTATTGCTATTAGCCATGCCAATAAAATTGGATGCATATCTAAATGAGATAAAATACTTGCTAAACTATTGCTCAAGCCACTTGCTTTTAAAATACCATTAAATGCACCGCCAGCGCCGATAATTAATAAAATATTGCCAATTGATGAAAAGCAATCTTCAGTTTTATTGAGTAGGTCATTTATTTTCATGTCACGTCTTAGACCTAGCATATAATAGGCAACAAATGCCGCTATAAACATAGCAGTAATAGGATTGCCGATAAATTCTAAAACAGTATAAATTGACGTGTTTTTATCCATGTTTAACTCAGCAGTTGTTTTTATCAACATGAGAAAAACGGGTAATAATACGGTAAACAATGTCGCAGCTAATGAAGGCAATTCTTCTTCAGTTCTTATTTTTAAATCGAAAAATTGGTCCGGTACTGCTTTAAATGGAATTCTTTTTTTAATCATTCTTAAAAAAATAGGACCTCCAGCTATTGATGCAATTATTCCAATAATTAATCCATATAAAATTACACTACCAATATCAACGCCTAAAGCATTAGTCACATACAGTGCAGCTGGGTGAGGTGGAACAATACAATGAACCGTCATAAGTGCAGTACACAATGGAATCGCTAACATTAACAATGACATTTTGGTTTTTTTAGCAATTGAAAAGACTAATGGTATCAAGAGTACAACACCGACCTCAACAAATAACGTTATACCGCAAATCATGCCAATCAATACCATAATAACATCAGGTGATAACCAGCGGCATTTTTGTAAAGTAATACCGATGCGTTCAGCTGCACCTGATATTTCTATCATTTTTCCTAGAATAGTACCTAAACCAATTACTGCAGCTAAAAAACCGAGTGTACCACCAATACCATCTTCAATAGAAGCAATCATATTTAATGGCTTCATTTTCATCAATACACCAACATAAAAGCTGGATAATAATAAAGCTAAAAATGGATGAAGTTTAAATTTGATTATACTTATTACAATTAATAAAATACTTGAAATTAAAACACCTAACTCCCAAATCTGTGAATCCATAATGTTTTCCTATTTCAATGAAAGTAAAAATGAGCGCGTATTAGATTTTATGGGGAGATAACTGACAAATGATAATTAATCATCTTCACATGAGTAATACTCGGTTGAATAAGCATTATGCTGTAAGAAAGTAGTAGTTATTAATTTAATTAATTGTATTTGAGTTGTCATTTTTAGTTAAATGTTAAAAAAATTAGGTAAGTAAGGATGTGCAATGTTGGATGATGATCGTTTTATTACCACTAATCGATTGGTATCAGGATATCAATTAGCAAAATTTCACACTTTTGAAGCTGCTGCACGTTATTGTTCTTTTATGCGTGCAGCCGAAGAGTTATGTATTACCCCAAGTGCCGTTAGTCATCAAATTAATAAACTTGAAGAAGAATTAAATTTTAAGTTATTTAACCGGTTTCATCGCCGGATTGAGTTAACTCAAAATGGTAAGAATTTATTTAATATTTTAAAAAAATCTTTGGCGATACTAAATAGAGAAATATTTGAAATAAAGAGTCAAGAATTGATGGGACAACTAACCATTTATTCGCGTCCTTCCTTTGCAAAAGAATGGCTTGTACCGAGAATATCTGAATTTAACAAAAAACATCCTTATATTACCTTGAATATTTTAACCGGCAATGGGGTAGTTAATTTTAATCGGCACTGTGTTGATTTAGCAATTTATTATGATGATTTGCAACATGAAGATTTGGATGTTTCTCATATAATGAGTGAAACAATTGTGCCGATATGTAGTCCCTCATATGCTGAACAGTATCAACTTAATGAATGTGTTGAAAATCTAAAACATTGTCTAATATTACACGACAATCAAGCGTGGCGATATGATTCTAACTTCGATGAATGGCAATCTTGGGGCAAGCACTTTAATCTAGATATTGATTTTGAAGATTTGCCGACGATGTTATTTGATCGATCCGATTTAGCTATCGTCGCGGCAATTAATCATTCGGGTATCGCAATGGGAAGAAAAAACATAATTAACAAATATATTGCGTCAGGTGAGTTAATCACACCATTTCCAAATATGGCTTTAACATGCAAACAGCGTTACTATGTAGTCTCTGCTACTAGGCATCGCAATCCAAAAGTGAAGGCTTTTGTTAGATGGTTAAAAGAAAATCTGGTTGAGCAGCCGGTTGAAAATGTTATCTAAAAATTAGTGAAAAATAAAGAGTAATTGTATATATCTATTATGAATATAGATATAATTTTTTCGTATTATCCCAATAGTTAATCACTATCTATAATGTTATCTCTAAATAATAGAATTAGTTGTTCAATTAGATTAACTTACTGATTGAAATAGGGAGTGATAATGAAAAAATATATTTACTTAATTCTGCTGTTGGGTTTGACTCTGATTGGCTGTGACAATAAGTCAGAATCAGCCAAAGAAAGTCAGCAAGACAAAAAAGAGATCGTTGTTGGTTTACCGCCAAGTATGCACAATATAATGATGGAAAAAGTCATTAAGCCAGCTTTAGAGCAAAAGGGGTATAAAGTCAAACTGGTCAATTTTAGTTCGCTAAGAGACTCAAATACCGCTATAGTTGAAGGCAGTATTGATCTAAATGCAGCCCAGCATCAAGCTTATCTTGATGTATATAATAAAGAAACTAAAAGTGATCTTGTTTCTTTAGTCCATATTCCTTCTATTTCTGCTGCGCTTTTTTCTCAATTGCATGATTCTATAGATGAAATTGCTAATGGCCAAACAATTGTCATTCCTAATGACCCTTCAAATAAGGCAAGATCATTATTATTCTTGCAAAGCTTAAATTGGATTACTTTAAAACCTGAGAGTAAATCAGGAACATTAGATTTAAATGATATTGCTGACAATAGATATAATTTGAAATTCAAATCAGTATTATCGGAATTAATTCCAAGAATTCTTAATGAGGTTGATTATGCAATCATGCCAGGAGGGGTTGCTTGGTTAAGTAAAGTTCCAGCTGATAATGTTTTAGTGCAAGAAAAGTTAACACCTAATCTAGAATTAATGGTGGTTGTAAAAAAAGAAAATTTGAACAGTAAATGGGCTCAAGAGATAAAACAACTTTACCAATCAGATGCACTTAAAAAATTTATTAGTGAAGATTCTGATGCGAAAGGTCGTTTTATCTGGCCACAACAATAAGCAAACAATTATCTATAAACTATTCTAGTAATAAATTAGGATAGTTTATGTTGTTGTACATAACATTGCATATTTATAAATAATTAAAATAAATTTATTGTGTAGGTTATTATAGCATCAAAGGTTTGATTTGATTTTAGTATTTCTTAATAAAGAGTTTTAGATTTTGATGATTTACTCTAAAATTCGTTGTGTTAATATTTATGCACTTTGATGTGAAATTTATATAAAAAAGTAGTTAAATGTGATGAAAAAAATAAAATATTCTCTTATATTAGCTTGTAGCATAACGCTTTGTAGCTGTTTTAATGGTCCAACCTCTCAAGTTCGTTTAATTGATAATCCTACTGCCAATGAAATTAAGTTAGTAATTGACGGTAAAGATGTTGTCATTCCCGCTAACTCAAATATTAACTATACTTTTGAATATGGTAAACATAATTTAGCTTATAATAATGAGTCGTTTGACATTGTGGTAAAACCTGTAAAATTTGATGGTACAGGCATTATTAATCCAACCCAAAGCAACTATATGTTACATACTTTTATCTATGCAACTGACAACACAAATGATGAAACGTATAACAAATTATTTCAGAAATCACTTAATAAAGTTGATGTTATCTTAGATGGTGAGCAAGTAGAGATTGCTCTTCCTGTGAAAGTGGTTAACGATTTTTTTATTGAAGATCGAGATAATAGATGGGATTACTCTATCGATGAAAATATTCCAGACGAAATCACTGAAAAACTTAATAAAAATCAATCCTATCAATCTCGTAAAATTAAAATGTATCGTGAAAGTGAATATTTGAAGTTTTTAAAAGAAGATTGGTTAGAAGAGGAAGATGAAGTTAGTTTTCCTAATAAACCTAAAAAATTGTCTGAAATTAATCAGTATGTATTCCCGAAACTTGATTTAGAAAGTATTACATGTAATGAAGGTAAAAAATATTTGCAGGATACATTAGATAAATGGCAACAACTTTTTAATTTAACAGGAAGTGATTTTGCAAGTAAGTATGAAGGATTAGGGGGATATGATGGCATGCATGCCTTACTTGATTCTAAAAAACTTTGTCCTAACGAAAAAGATCCTGAACAAACTTATTCCAAAGCTATTAGGCCTTTAGATGAAGCATTAACTAAAGGACGTGATATATACTTTTTTGTAATCAAATAAATCTGAAAATCTTTTAAAGATCAAATTATAAAAAATAAAAGGCACTAAATCTTATAATTAGGTTTAGTGCCTTTTAATTTTTCTATTAACAACATCATTTTTTTTATGTTAAAATTTGAACTCTTTCGATATAAATTAAATAAATAAATGAATGGATGTTATGAAAAGATTTAAATATTCTCTGCTATTAGTATGTAGTATCTCTTTGGTTGGTTGCTTTGAATCAAGCACTACAGGAAACTCTATAAATCGTTTGATAGATAATCCAACAGACAAAGAAATTAAAATAGCAATTGATGGTAATGAATTAGTTATTCCTGCCAAATCAAGCGTTAAATATGAATTTGAATATGGTAAACATCAATTAACCTATAATGGTCAATCATTAAATTTTTTAGCTAAACCCGCAATAGTTAATAATACTGGATTTATCAATCCAACCCAATCTAACTATTATCTGTATCGAACATATTATACCAATAGCCAAGAAAATTACGAAAGTAGAATCAAAGCGCATCTTAAAACATTCGAAGTGACTATCAATGGTGAACCTCATGAGATAGAACTTCCAATTAAAATTATTAATGATGTATTTATTGAAAGAAATGATCGTAAATATGATAGTGCATGGGATTATGGAATAAATGATAAGTTACCAGATGAAATAAGAAGTAAAGGTATTACTAAGAAGGATAAATTGTATCGTGAAGCTGATTTTATTGATTATCTAGCTGAATCTGAAGAAGATCTTAAGACAATGCAATTTCCAAACCAACCGAAGAAATATGCTGATTTAACTAAATATATTGTTCCCAATATTAATTTAGATAAAATTAAATGTGATGAGGGACGAGAATTTGTAAAACAACATTTAGCTGATTGGAACAACCTTTCAGTCTTGAAGGGAGATGATTTGACTAAATTATATACTCAAATAAAATCCGATAAAACTTTCAGAACAAAACACGATATTATGAAAAGATGTGTTGGAGACATAGATCCAAAACACACATATATGTATGCTACAAGAGAGATAGAGTCAGCATTAACAGATACAGATCAAATAAACTTTTTTATTACTGAATAATTGACCATATATTAATTGGTAAATAATATATTATATGAGGCACCTAATTGAACAATTAGGTGCTTTTTTTTGATGAGTAAAAAAAATTCTTAGATAAAAATTTTCCGAGTTGACAGAGACTAATTAGTATAGTTTTCAAATGATTTTATTGATATATCTCACATAAATTAGAAAAAAAACTTTGGTTAAGTTTAAATCGATATAGTATTAATGTGATATTAATAATAGAAAGGAATATCTTATGAATAAAACTAAGTTAAAAATTGTCGCATTGATTAGTGGGATTATCCTTAGTACCTCTAGCGCCTTTGCCTCACTTGAGGATGCTAAACAATTAAAAATCATTAGTTATAATGTTTATAATGGTATGAAGTTAGATGAGAGTGAAGGTAAACAGAAATATATTGAGTGGGCGAAAGCACAAGATGCCGATATCATTGCTTGGCAAGAAATGAATTTTTTTACTCGTGAAAAACTTGAAAAATTTGCAGCTAGTTATGGCCATAAATATGCGATTCTTCTAAAAGAATCGCCAGAAGATGCTGCTTTTTTCCCTGTAGCTATTACTTCGAAGTATCCAATAATTAATGTTAATAAAGTAGTTGATAATTTGTGGCATGGGGCACTTTATGCAGACATTGGAAATTATCATTTTGTCGTTACGCATATGAATCCATTTTGGACGGCTAAACGAATTGATGAGATTAATTTAATTATCGATTCAATCAAATATAGTCGTGATCCTAAAGGGAAATGGATAATTGCCGGGGATTTGAACTCGTTTTCACCAGCAGATAAATCTGACTATGATAAAAGTACCCTTTTAGAGGATATTAAAGAAAAGCAAAAGAAAAGACCAATTTTAGAAAATCTGGTTGATGGTAAACTAAGTTATACTGTACAACAAAATCTTCTGAATGCTGGTTTTATTGATGCATTAAAAATTAAACATAAAGAATTTATTGCAACTGCACCAACTAAAGTATTTTATGATCAAGCATCAGTTCCATTACGTTATGATTATATCTATGTTTCACCACCACTTAAAAATAATGTCATTGATGTTCAAGTTATAAAAGATGATTTTACGGATAAATACTCCGATCATTATCCTGTTCAGATGATCATAAAAAATAATTAATATTAATCGAACTTATTTATATAAAATATATTGATAGATTAAACGGGCAAAAGCCCGTTTTTTTATTGTGTTTATCTATTTTAAAAGACTAGAAAATAACCGTTATTTTCAATCAAAACAATATTAAAAAATTATTTTCTTGCAACAAACACTGCTCGCATTGGCGCAGGGTAACCTTCTACTGTTTTGGATAAATCGTTCGGATCTAAAAATTCCGCTAATGAATCTGATTCCATCCATTGTGTTTTGCGTTGTTCATCCAAACTGGTTTTGGATATATCAACCATTTTTATATCTTTAAAACCACATTTATGTAACCAATTTATCATGGTTGGTACTGATGGAATAAAATAGACATTTCGCATTTGAGCATAACGTTCACCAGGCATTAATGCTTGATGTTCGGTTCCCTCAATAACCAATGTTTCGAGTACTAATTCGCCACCATCAACTAATTGATCTTTCAATTGATAAAGATGATCAAGCGGTGAGCGACGATGATATAATACTCCCATTGAAAAAACCGTATCAAATGCGTTTAATTTTGGTAATTCCTCAATGCCTAATGGAAGTAAGTGAGCTCGCTGATCATTGCCTAATAGTTTTCTTATTGCTTCAAATTGACATAGATAAAGAGCCATTGGGTCAATACCAACAGCAAGTTTGGCTCCTGCACCAATCATTCGCCATAAATGATAACCACTATTACAACCAACATCGAGAACTGTTTTACCTTCTAAATTATCGATGTGATTAATCAATCTTTGCCATTTCCAATCGGAACGCCATTCAGTATCAATATCAACGCCATAAAGATGAAAAGGGCCTTTACGCCATGGCATCATAGTTTTTAATAATTGTGTGATACGTTGCTGTTCGCCACAAGATAATGGTTGCGCTGTTTTTGCGGTTACGCTACGTAATAGATCAACTTGAAAAGGGGTGATTGCTGGCAAGTGTTTAATACTATTTATCCATTGACTAAAACGGTTATCTAAATTTTGTTTTTGCCAATTAGACAATTGCGCAGGTAATACTTCAAGCCAATTTTTAAGCTTATTTTTTGCGATAATTTGGTAAAAATCACCAAAATCAATCATTCTTTTTTCCTTTATAATTGAATAAAATCTAGAGGTTATTTGATAGCAATAATTGAGCCAAAATTAAAGCATTGAAACCAGGTGTCAACATGCTCAAATCCTGCTGTTATCAGTCGTTGTTTATGGGTTGCAACGGTGTCTGTAAGCATAACATTTTCTAGCATATTACGTTTTTGGCTTATTTCCAGTTCACTATAGCCATTGGCTCTTTTGAAATCATGATGCATGTTAAATAATAATTCGTCGACAGTTACATCACTAAAACTAAACTTTTCCGATAAGACTAATATGCCATTTGGTCGCAAAGCTTGATAAATATTATTTAAAACCCGTTGTCGATTTTCGGGGGTTAAAAATTGCAAGGTAAAATTAAGAACTACCATTGATGCATTTTGCATATTTACATTACAAATATCTTCACATATAACATCGACAGGCGTATTTGATTTATAGGCATCAATATGTTTTTTGCATCGTTCTACCATAGGTAATGAGTTATCAATAGCGATAATGTGACAGTTTTCGTGTTTGATATTACGACGAATGGCGAGAGTGGCAGCACCTAACGAGCAGCCTAAATCATAAATCATAGAGTTAGGTTGTACAAATCGGTCAGCTAGCATACCAATCATTGATATTATATTCGAATAACCGGGTACTGAGCGTTGCACCATATCTGGGAAAACTTCGGCAACTTTTTCATCAAACGTCCAATCACCTAATTTATCGATCGGGGTTGCAAATAGCTGGTCTTTTTTGGTATCCATAAAAGTTATTGGTACTATAGAATCTAATTCTGTTATCATACCATTTTTTGCGTTCGATTGTTCGAGTAATTATGACTTTTGTCGATTTTATAGCCATTTTTGCAACGATTATTATCACTATTTCGGTCACATTTTTATTAGGAAAACGCTGGCAGTTTTGGTTAAACCTTGAGTTAAGCGGTTATGGTCGAATTATTTATTGGCTGATTGTCAGCTTGACCAGTGCATCGTTAATTCTTGCTAGAGTATTAAATGATATTTTAACCTCGGGATTACATCTGTTCCTGTTAACGATTGCTGGTTTGATGATCTGTAGTGTTTTTATAACACTCATTTTTGAAATTGTTTATCGGTTTTGCAAAAAGCAAATTAAACCCAATCATTGGCATAAAATCAGTTTTATTATTGCGGTTGTGGCTTTGTTTTGTTTTGGCCATGAAATGGCGATAAATCCTAAAATAGTTGATTATCAGGTTGTAATTAATAAATCAGCCAACGTTAATCATCTAAGAATCGTGCAACTTTCTGATATTCATATTAATGAACATACCTCTGCAAGAATGATTCAAAACATGATTGACAAGGTGAATAGCTTAAAGCCTGATTTTATTGTGATAACTGGTGATACACTAGATAAACGACTAAAACCTTTCGTCGAAAAAGGATTTATTGAGCAGTTTCAGCAATTAAAGTCGAAATACGGTAATTATATTATTTTTGGCAATCATGAATATTTAGGTACCCATGATGATGATAATCGTGAAGAAGATATCATTAATGCATTCAAACAGGCGCATTTAAAAGTATTAAGAGATGATATTGTTTATCTTGATGAGGTTGGTATAACATTGATAGGACGTGATGACTTTTCATCATATAAATATGATGTTAAGCGTGCCTCACTATCCGATTTAATTATGTTTTCTGATACTGATAAACCAATAATTTTACTAGATCACCAACCACGAGATATTAAAGACGTTGCAGAACAACAAGTAGATTTAATGTTATCTGGACATACTCATGGTGGTCAAATCTTTCCTATCAATATATTGGTGGCGATGATGTACAAAAATGCCAATGGTATTTATCACGATGCTGATCATCATTTCACTAGTATAGTCAATAGTGGTTACGGATTTGGTGGCCCGCCAATTCGATTGATGACTCGCTCTGAAATTGTTGTAATCGATGTATCTTTTGTCAACAAAACTACCATTCAATAAATTATCTTAAATAGGAAGCGTATTTTGAATTATCAATTTATTATTAGTAATGAAGAATTATCCAATTACTGTCAAAAGATTAAGAATAGTAGTGCTATAGCATTGGATACTGAATTTGTACGAACTAGAACATTTTATCCTCATTTAGGGCTATTACAGGTTTTTGATGGTAAACATGCCGCCTTAATTGATCCCCTTAATATTAACGATTGGCAGGAATTCTTAGCGATTTTAACCAATCCGAATATTGAAAAATATTTTCACTCCTGCAGCGAAGATATTGAAGTGTTTCTTCATGCATTTAATTGCGTTCCTTCTCCAGTAATAGATAGCCAAATTTTAGCTTCTTTTTTGGATAATCCCATTAGCAGTGGTTATGCCAGTTTAGTTAATAAATATCTTGGCGTTGAGTTAGATAAAAGCGAAACACGAACTGATTGGTTGAAACGTCCTTTGACAGAAAAACAGTGTGATTATGCTATTAATGATGTTTTATATCTGTTTCCATTAATGGATAGTTTAAAATCCCAGCTTATATCGATTGATTATTTAGCGGCTGCTTATCAAGAGTGTCAAAGTGCAATTGCACGTAAAGGTGGAGCATTTGATCCTCAAAAGGCGTACTTAAATATTAAAAATAGCTGGCAATTGAAAGGGGATAGTTTAGGGCAATTAGCTAAACTTGCTTGCTGGCGCTATCAATTTGCCAAAACTCACGATATCGCGTTGAATTTTGTGGTGCACGAAGAGATTTTATGGAAAATTGCCCGTTATCAACCAACCTCCTTAGCAGAACTTGATAAATTGGGTATGAAAGGTAAAGATATCCGTTCATATGGTCAAACAATTTTGGATATATTGCTTCAACCTATACCTATTATTCCGACAATTCAACGTATTAATAGTTATCCAAATTATAAAAACATTGTTGATTTATTGAAACAAATCGCTGAAAAAATAGCATCACAAACAGGACTTAACAGCGAATTAATACTTTCAAGACGATTAATCAATCAGTATGTAAAATGGCATAATGATAGAAAAGGTGAAATTCCAGAAATTCTGTCAGGATGGCGTAAACCATTATTTGAACAATATGACTTACCTAATTGATTAAATCATAATGGAAGAATGACAAAATTTTAGTTAAATGGTGTCAAATTACACTGACACCAATCTCTATATTAAGCTAGTTCACTTAGCATCGATTCAACAATTTTTGATGATTGGGCTGCAGCAAGTTTTAAAAATGATTGGAAATCAACTGCCGATTCATTATCTCCATTATCAGAAATTGCTCTCACCACCACAAAAGGTACTTTAAATAACCAACAAACATGGCCAATAGCGGCAGCTTCCATTTCAACGGCGATAGCATTAGGAAAAGTTTCTTTAATCCGTTCTAAATTGTTTTTACCATTGATAAAGGCATCACCACTGCCAATTGAGCCATCAACAGCATTGACCCCATGTTTTTTTATACATTGTTTAGCTAATGATTGATAATTAACATCAGCAGCAAACGAAACAGGGCAACCTGACATTTGACCTGGTTTATATCCAAAGGCGGTTAAATCAACATCATGATAAAATACATCTTTTGATACAATAATATCACCGATATTCAGTTTCGTAGACAGCCCACCCGCTGAACCGGTATTAATAACTGCATCAACTTGATAATTATTTAATAATAATGTTGTTCCTGAAGCAGCAGCAACTTTACCTATGCCTGATTGTAATAATACAATTTCACAATTGGCTATT
The DNA here is from genome assembly GCF_002142015.1 of Gilliamella sp. A7. Classification (NCBI taxonomy): domain Bacteria; kingdom Pseudomonadati; phylum Pseudomonadota; class Gammaproteobacteria; order Orbales; family Orbaceae; genus Gilliamella; species Gilliamella sp. A7. The sequence continues at coordinate 21,448 of NZ_NASN01000017.1, read as the reverse complement.
TTACCAATATGAAAATCACATCCTAAATGACGCTCTAATTGATAATCGGTAATTTTACTCTTTAGTATGGCTACTTCTTCTTCCATAGCAGCGATAATAGCAATTTTCATATGGTCCTCTTGGCTTATTAACCGTATATTTATTTTAAATGTGCTATCATAATTGCTGTAAGTTAACTTGACAATAAATGAATATAACGGAGATAAAATTTGCGTACAATTTTTATAACAGGTTGTTCAAGCGGTATTGGATTGATTTCAGCTATCGCGTTGAAAAAACGAGGTTATCGTGTCATTGCTTCATGTCGCAAAATAGCAGACCAACAAAAATTAATTGAGCAAGGTTTTGAAACCGTTTTGTTAGACTTAGACGATGCCAATTCAATTAATCAAGCTGCACAACAAGTATTAACCTTGTGTGAAGGTAAATTATATGCATTATTTAACAATGCTGGATTTGGCGTTTATGGCCGTTTAAATACTATTAGTCGATCACAATTAGAATCACAGTTTTCTACTAACTTTTTTGGTGTTCATCAATTGACCCAATTATTATTACCGGCAATGATTGAACAAAATGAAGGTCGAATAATACAAACTAGCTCGATTGTTGGCATAGTCGCAACACCAGGTAGAGGTGCATATTCTGCCAGCAAATACGCTTTAGAAGCATGGTCTGATGTACTGCGTTTAGAGTTAGCTAACACCAATATTAAAGTTTGTTTAATCGAACCAGGTCCATTGAAAACCTATTTTTCAAATAATGTAAATCAGACCGAAAAAGAAAACATAGTAAAAAATCCACCTATTGCCAAGCGCTTTACGTTAGCTCCTGAAGCGATATTACCCTATCTGTATCATGCATTAGAGCATAACAAACCGAAAATACGTTACAGGGTAACAAAAGTAACTAAATTGGCGGCAATAGCTAAACGTTTGCTTCCAGATAGATTAATGGATAAAATTTTACAAAATAAATAATCAGTTAAACATATTTATAGGATAGATTATGTCAAATCAATTTATTTTTGATGTTAATGAACAGAATATTCAAGAAATTATTGAAAAATCAACTAGTAATCCAGTGTTATTCTATTTTTGGTCACCAAGAAGTCCTAATTATCAAGAAATGACAGATACGTTAACCAAATTAGCAACACAACATCACGGACAATTCATTCTTGCTAGCGTAAATTGTGATGAACAACAAATGTTAGCTGCTCAATTTGGGCTTAGAGCAATTCCCACCGTTTATATGTTTCAAAATGGTCAACCTGTTGATGGTTTTCAAGGTCCACAAAATGAAGAAACTATCAAAACTTTTTTAGATAAAATTTTACCCAATGAAGACGAATTGAAACTTATTGAAGCGGAGCAATTATTTAATGAAGGCCAATATGCGCAAGCATTACCTTTATTAAAACAAACTTGGACTGTACTTAAAGATCATTTAGGTAAACCAAGATCAGATATTGCGTTAATGTTAGCGAAAAGCCAAATTGAACAAAAACAACTAGCTGAAGCCAAAGAGGTTTTGGCAACTATTCCATTACAAGATCAGGATTCAGCCTATCACGGTTTACAAGCCGAAATTGAGTTACTCGAACAAGCAGCGAATTCACCTGAATTACAACAATTACAAGCTGAATTAGCTAAACAGCCAGATAATGTTGAGTTAATGATTCAACTTTCATCGCAATTAATGCAGGTTGGTCGGCACGAAGAAGCATTAGAACTGTTGTTTAAACCTTTAACAAAAGATCTGAATGCTGGCGAAGGGCAGGTGAAGAAAACTTTACTAGATCTGTTAGCAGCTTTAGGAACCAATAATGCACTTGCGGGTAGCTATCGCCGTAAGCTTTATACGTTATTATATTAAAATTGCTAAAACCAAAACTTGAAGAATTTTGGACGCTTTTTATGATTCACTGGATGAACGGGTATAACAACCTAAAAACATATTTCGCAGTAAAGTTAATGAATTAAAAAAATCGCGACAAAATTGAATTCTAGATAGTTAGGTTAAGCTATATTGAATTAAGAGATTCAACAATAGAGCATTGTTGAATCTTTTTTATTTAATGTTCGATAACGCGAGGAAAGTTTTCATTACTACGAAGGGTTAGAACTTCCACACCATTATCTGTAACTAAGATCGTGTGCTCATATTGGGCTGACAATCCATGATCTTTGGTTTTAACTGTCCAACCATCTTTCATAGTACGAGTACGCCAATCCCCAGTATTTACCATTGGTTCAATAGTAAAGGTCATACCTGGTTTCAGGATCACACCGCCATCATCAGCATCATAATGTAAAACTTGTGGCTCATCATGATATACTTCACCTATACCATGACCGCAATATTCACGAACAGAAGAAAATCCAAATTTATCAACATATTTTTGAATCGCTTTACCGATTTCTTTTAATCTGATCCCCGGTTTAATGATTTTAATGGCTTCGTATAAACTCTCTTGTGTGACTTGACATAGTTTTTCTCCGGCAACAGTTGGTTTTCCTGCAATGTACATTTTTGAGGTATCACCATGAAAACCATCTTTAATTACCGTCACATCAATATTAAGAATATCACCATCTTTTAACTTTTTATCAAAACTTGGAATACCATGACATACGACATCGTTAATTGAAATGCAGCTGGTATGCTGAAAACCATGATAACCAATGTTGGCAGGAATAGCCTTTTGCACATTAACAATGTGTTCATAACAGATCTGATCTAGTTCACCAGTGCTAATACCAGGTTTTACATAAGGTTCAATCATTTCTAAAACTTCTGCTGCTAATTTACCAGCAATACGCATTTTTTCGATTTCAGCGGGGGTTTTTAACTTAATAGACATTAATGGGTTCCTATAATTTGCATGGCAATATCCTATCATATACCGCTATTTCGTCAAATCATAGCTATTGATAAATCAAGTATAACGATTAAATTTTAAATTTTTGTTAAAAAATTTTGAGGAAAGGGGTTTTTGGACATAAAAAAAGAAAACTAATACAGCTTAAAACCATTTAATTATATAATAATGCATTATAAAAAAAGGTTTTCATAAAATGCAATGTAGCTATTATCAAGAAAATAAATGTTTGTCTTGTCACAAAATAAATCAACCATATAAGTCTCAACTAAATGAAAAGCAAAACCAATTAATTAAAACTTTAGCAAAGTTTAATCCTAAAGAAGTTAAAGATCCTTCTGCTAGTCCTGAGCTAGGTTTTCGCAATAAAGCTAAAATGGCGGTGTTAGGTACGGTTGAAAAACCTATATTAGGTATTCAAAATGATAACCAGATCATTGATCTGTGTGATTGTCCGCTTTATAGCGTAAATATGCAAAGTATTCTAAAAATGGTTCGCACCTATATCCGTAAACAAGGATTGGTTCCTTATAATATTAATAAGCGGAAAGGGGAGCTAAAATTTGTCATTATTACCGAAAGTGTTATCGATGATAAAAGCCACTTTATGCTGCGATTTGTGTTAAAATCTCATAAATTTGTCGACAAGATAAGCAATAGTTTGCAAAATTTACTTGATAAGATAAATAATCTACAAGTCGTATCGATTAATATTCAACCTAATCATGCCGCTATATTAGAAGGTAATGAAGAGTTAATTTTAACAGATAATCCTTTTCTAGAATTTAGGTTAAATAGCATACCACTTTATATAAAATCAAAAAGCTTCTTTCAAACAAATAGCTATATTGCTGAAAAACTATATAAAACGGCAAGTGATTGGCTGGCTAATTTAGATGTAAATTCTATATGGGATCTCTTTTGTGGTGTGGGTGGATTTGGTTTGCATTGTGTTCGTCATGCCAATAAGGATAATATTCAATTAACAGGAATTGAAATTAGTTCTGATGCTATTGAATGCGCATCGAAATCTGCTAAACAACTAGGTTATGACAAACTTAATTTTCAATCATTAGATGCCACTAAATATGCAACGCATCAAGACCAGACACCTGATTTAGTTTTACTTAATCCACCAAGACGAGGGGCAGGTAGAGAACTGGTCGAATACTTGGAAAATATACAACCTAACTATATTTTATATTCAAGTTGTAATTTGTCATCATTAGCACAAGATCTACAATTGTTGACTAATTACCAAATGACCAAAGTACAATTGTTTGATATGTTCCCTCATACATCTCATATGGAAGTATTAGTTTTATTAGAAAAAAATCAGATAAATCATTACTAATAAAAGGAGAATCAGTTGTTTTATCAGGCAAATCGGGTATAGGTAAATCAACACTTTTTAAAATAATATCTGGTCTTTATCCATATTATGATGGAGTGGTCAAGGTTCCTAAATTTAAGAAACTTTTTTTATCACAAAATGCTTACTTTCCTATGGGAGGATTGGCTCATGCAGTAAGTTATCCAGAACCATTGTTTGAGAAGGATCTTACTGTTATTAAACAACTACTGTTTGATGTGGGTTTTTCTTCTGAAAATATTGATAAAAATTTACTTAATGATAATTTAAATACACTTTCTGGTGGCGAAAAACAACGTTTAGTTATTGCGAGAATTTTAATGCATAAACCGGATTGGATTTTTATGGATGAAACCACCAATGCTTTAGATAAAGTAGCCGAAAAGCAATTGTTAAAATTGTTACAAACTAACTTACCGAGAAGTAGTTTTATTATAATTTCTCATAGTGATATATCGGACTACTTTAATAAGTGTTATCAATTAAATTTATCGTGATGTTAAAAACAGATTATTTAACTAAAAATTAAAACAAATCAAGGAGTAATCATGGCTGAGTCTAAAAATGATGTGGTGCAAAAAACCATAGATGATTTACATGAAACAATGCAAACTATCATACTGTCAACAATCACCGAAATAGGAGAGGTTGATACAAGTTATTCACCTTATTTCTTTGACGGTAATGACTATTACATCTTAATTTCAGACTTAGCACCACATAGTAAAAATATCAAAGCTAATTCAAACATATCTTTTTTAATTATCGATGATGAATCTAATACTAAGAATATTTATGCTCGTAGAAGATTGTCTTTCCATGCTTCGGCAACTATTGTCGAAAGAGGATCTGAACAGTTTGATTCTGTTGTCGATCTGCTAGCTAAAAAAGTGAGCAAAATGGTTTATATGTTAGCTGAAATGAATGATTTTAATTTATTCAAATTAACCCCGAAAGAGGGTAGATTAGTAGTTGGTTTTGGTAAAACCTATATTATCGATCCACAAAATAAAACGGTAACACCAGTAGATGAAGATTATGTCGCTAAGCAAAAACAACAATCTACTAATTAAGATCATTATCTAAGTATAGTTTATTTTATTGCCATTATTTATTAACTCAGTAATGGCTTTTTCATCACGCCACTTTTTGCTTGAATGTTTTAAATAATAGTTTTTTTATTTTCGATTGAGGATTCATATTCTTAAAATAGCTTCACTCAATCAAGAAAACAGCCTATATAAAGCAGTAAACTATGTTAAAATTAAGCCAACACAAACTAAATTTAGGATAGTTAATATTATGGTTCCTGATGTTTCGAAAGCACTTAGTTGGTTAGAAAAACATTATACTATTTTACAAGGCATTCAAAGAGGCCTTGAACGTGAGACATTACGGATTTTGCCTGATGGATCTTTATCAAAAACGCCGTTTCCTGAAAAAATTGGCGCAGCATTAACTCATCCATGGATAACGACTGACTTTGCTGAATCTTTATTAGAGTTTATTACTCCAGTTAACACCAATATCGATTATATGTTAACTTTTTTACAAGATTTACACCGTTATGCTAGTGTAAATATTGGTGATGAGTTAATGTGGCCACTGAGCATGCCTTGTTTCGTTGCCAAAGAAGATGACATTATCTTAGCTCAATATGGAAAATCTAATGAAGGACGTCTTAAAACGGTCTATCGTGAAGGTTTAAAAAATCGTTATGGCGCTATGATGCAAACTATTTCAGGGGTTCACTATAACTTTTCATTACCGATGGCATTTTGGCAAGCAAGAGATGGTGTTAAAAACAGTGAAGAGGGTAAAGCGGTTATTTCGGAAGGTTATTTCACTCTAATTCGCAATTACTACCGTTTTGGTTGGGTTATCCCTTATCTATTTGGTGCATCGCCATCAATGTGCTCGTCATTTATTCAAGATCCAGAAAAAGCAAAAGCTTTCATCGAACAAACTAATGGTAACTGCTATTTACCTTATGCCACATCATTACGATTGAGTGATATTGGTTATACCAATAATGCCCAGAAACAATTAGGGATCACCTTTAATCATCTAGATACTTATGTTGAAGGTTTAAAGCGGGCTACCAAGACAAAATCAGCCGATTTTGGCAAATTAGGCATTAAGGTTGATGGCCATTATCGACAATTGAATGATAATGTATTACAAATTGAGAATGAGTTTTATGCGCCAATTCGACCGAAACGAGTTCCAAGATCTGGTGAATCGCCATCCGATGCTTTACTACGTGGTGGCATAGAATATATAGAAGTTCGAGCTCTGGATGTTAATCCATTTTCACCAATTGGTATTACTGAGGAACAAATTCGATTTATCGACCTATTTTTAATCTGGTGTGCTTTAGCGCCTGCTCCTGAAATGAGTAGTGCAGAGCTAGAATGTGCAAAATTAAATTGGAATAGAGTGATTATTGAAGGCCGTAAACCAGGATTAGAAATAGGATTAGGTTGTGATACCTATCGACAACCGTTAGCTAAAGTTGGACATGAACTTTTCAAAGATTTACTTCGAGTCGCCGATGTACTCGATCATCAAGACAACAAACAACAATATCGAAAAGTTTGTGAACGGCTTGATCTTATGTTTGATCAACCTGAATTGACACTATCGGCGAGAACGTTAGCCGCGATTAGTGATTTGGGAACAGCCAAATTTGGCTTAGCATTAGCTACTCAATATAAAAAACAACTTAGCTCAGAGCCTTTATCTGTTCTGACAGACCATGATTTTAATCAGCAACGAATGTTATCGATTGAAAAACAACAGAAAATAGAACAAAATGACACTATGTCATTTGATGAATATCTAAAAGAAAAAATGAACAGCTAAAATGTTTAAGCATCGCGATTATACATTACGATATCAAGGAAAAAGTGATGTTGAATTAATATTACCAAACCATAAAATTATGCATGACAAACCGTTAATCGACCAAAAATCTTTTTCGGTTTTGGTTTGGAATATTTTTAAACAAAAAAGAGCGGATTGTATTAATATCCTTGAGCAATATGCTGATCAAACTAAGTTAATATTATTACAAGAAGCTCAAACCACGCCACAATTATTAAACTTTATTGCTCAATATAATAAAATTGCTGATCATGTTCCAGCCTATAGTTTAAATGATATTCATGCTGGAGTAATGACCATAACCGATACAACACCAACGCAAATTTTATCTTTTAGAGAAAGAGAACCATTCATTCGTGTATCAAAATCAGCACTAATTACTCTTTATCCAATTAAAAATTCAACGCAACAACTATTGGTTGCTAATATTCATGCTATTAATTTTAGTTTAGGCGTGAAAGTTTACCGCCAACAAATTTATATATTATTGAATTACATCAAGCAACATCATGGGCCAGTAATTTTGGCGGGCGACTTTAATGCCTGGAGTCGGCAACGATTGAGCTTACTTTATCATTTGATTCGTTCTATAAATCTTAAACCAGTTAATTTCCCAATTGATATAAGAAAAACGTTTTTAGGTAGGCCACTGGATTTTGTTTTTTATCGGGGTTTGAAGCTTGATGCGGCTAATATACTCAGTACAGCCACATCAGATCATAATCCATTATTTGTGAAATTTAAATTGGATTAGAATTGACCAAATTGATCGTTAATATATCACCTTCTTTAACTCGCATATTTTTTAATTTGTTCCATTGTAAAAGATCGGTGATTTTAACTCGGTAATTTTTAGCGATAGTATAAAGGTTATCGCCCGCTTTAACTTGATAAGTAATCTGCTTTTTGCCACCGTTCAACATTGATTTAGTATCTTTGGCATTGGTACCTGTATATTGAATAGTGGTAGATTTAATCTCAAACGGCATATTGTTATGCGGAACGTCTTCTAAAAGTTCAGTTACTTGATTAACAACTAAATTTTCACGTTTTAACTTTTTAAATAGTTTATCTGCATGGGAATAAGGTACCAGTAGATGGAAAGGACCATTCACTGTTTGTTGTACATAACCGGCATTGTAAGTCATTAAATCATTAAGTGATAATTCTGAATATTGCGCTATTTTAGCCAACGAAACGTTTTTGGACATATCGATTCTAACTAATGAATTTTCATAATTACAATCAGGTAATTTAATACCATACTGTTTATTGTTTTTAACAATATCAATAATAGCTAATATTTTCGGTACATAATGCATTGTTTCTACTGGTAGTTCTAACGACCAATAATCAGTTGATAATCCTTTAGCTTTATTTTTATCAATAGCTCTTTGAATTCGACCTTCACCTGCATTATATGCAGCTAGTGCTAATAACCAATCGCCTTTAAATCGATTATTAAGATTTTGTAATAAAGAGATTGCTGAACCAGTTGATGCAATTAGATCTCGACGGCCATCAAAATTACTGTTGTTTTTTAAGCCATATTCTTTAGCAGTAATAGGTACAAATTGCCATAGACCAGCAGCTTTAGCAGGCGAGGTAGCTAAAGGGTCGTAAGCACTTTCTATTAATGGAATTAAAGCTAGTTCAACCGGTAATTTGTTTTTTCGTAACTGATTAATGATGTAATATACATAAGGCTCAGATCGTAACGCAATATTTTCAAATCCTTTCGGATTACGTAATAAACGTTCGCGTTCGGCAACAACTCGGCTATTATTCGGAACGTTAACATTAATTTGCGTTAACATATAATGCCAAGGATTTTGCGTAACTGAAGCGTAATTAACACCACCACTTTTAACGCTAGAATTAACTATTGATTTAGTATTATATTTTTTTGAGCTAGCGTTGTATCGTGAATCATGATTTTGACACGCCGCTAAAAAAGCACATAACACTATAAATATTAATAATTTTTTCATTAGATTATAAGTTAGGACATTAATTTAAGCTGGCTATTATACCTAAAAAATGACCTTTTGGCTCCTAAAAAAAGCAAACAGCTCTAACTCACTGTTACAATTAAATTTATTTTGTAAGGGTTTTTCCTCACAACGTAAAAATAAGTTAATCTGTTTTTCTTTGGTTAACATAGAAGGCAAAGTTATTTTCTTTTTGCAAATAAAATCATGATACTCATGGATTACTTGATCCTCTGGAACCAGCATTTGAGCAAAATCTAAATTAGTTAAGGTATATTCATGTCCTGCACAAATAAGGGTATCATCAGGTAACTGCTTTAATTTATTCAGCGAATTTAGCATTTGTTTATAATCACCTTCAAAAATCCTACCACAACCAGCAGAAAATAAAGTATCACCACAAAATAAGTATGGCTGACAATAATAAGCTAAATGTCCTAATGTATGTCCCGGCACTGAAATAATCTCAAATTGAAAATCACCAATCAATAATTTATTGATCTTTTCAAGATGGTTAATCTGCAAATTAATTTCACTTGGCCCATAAGCTTCAATATCGGGATAAGACACTTTTAGTTCAGTTACCCCACCTGTGTGATCGATATGGTGATGAGTGAGTAAAATCGCAAGGGGGGATAAGTGAGATTTTTTTAGAAAACTTAGTACTGGAGCAGCTTCACCCGGATCTATAATAACTACCTGTTTATTAGCATTTTCAAGTAACCAAATATAGTTATCTTTTAAAGCAGGAATAGTATGTAGCTGATACATTGTTATTATACCTTTATTTTATCGGGTTAATCAGTTAATGATGCTTCAAAAATAGTATCGTGTAAGGTTGGTGATTCAGCTTGCGTTTTAGCAATAACATCACAGCGTTCGTTCTCAATATGGCCTGCATGACCTTTTACCCAAATCCATTCGATAGTATGTAGCTTGGCTAGTTCATCTAAACGTTGCCATAAATCAACGTTTTTCACGGGTTGTTTTTTGGCGGTTCTCCAGCCGTTTTTTTTCCACCCATGAATCCAATTCGAAATACCATTGCGTAAATATTGGCTGTCAGAATAAAGCTTAATTTGACAGGGTTCTTTGACCAATTCTAACGCTACAATTGCAGCAAGTAGTTCCATACGATTATTAGTGGTGTTAAAATAACCTTGAGCAAGTATTTTTTCATTTTGTTTGTATTTTAAAATAGCTGCATATCCACCGGGTCCTGGATTACCCAAACAAGATCCATCAGTGAATATTTCAATATTTTTTTGCATATTTGACCTAATTTATAAACATTTATCGTGATTCTTTTCAAGAAATTTTGACTTAATATAAATATTAAGAAAACATTATTAATAATTTTATCAATCATTGACTAAAACAGTGTAGGTATCAACATCAGAGCGTTTTGGTGTTAGACTATACCACTAATTTGTTAAATTCCCAATTATAGATAAAGAAGAGTATATTGTGATAACACATTCAACCCGCCAAATTGTATTAGATACAGAAACTACAGGTATGAATCAAGACGGTAATAATCATTATGAAGGTCATAAGATTATTGAGATTGGTGCAGTTGAGGTATTAAATCGACGATTAACAGGAAATCATTTCCATGTTTACATCAATCCAGAACGCTTAATTGATGAAGAAGCCTTTAAAGTTCATGGTATCAGTGATGAATTTGTTAAAGACAAACCGATTTTTAAAAATATTGCACATGATTTTATTAAATTTATAGATGGTGCTGAATTAGTTATTCATAACGCCTCGTTTGACGTTGGCTTTATGGACTATGAGTTTCGTCTTTGTGGGTTAGACTATAAAACAGCTGATCACTGTATTGTTACCGATACATTAGCTATGGCTCGCCGTCTTTTCCCTGGTAAACGTAATAATTTGGATGCATTGTGCGAGCGTTATCAAATTGATAATTCACATCGTACCTTACATGGAGCCTTACTGGATGCTGAAATACTTGCTGAAGTTTATTTAGCAATGACCGGAGGACAAACCACTTTGGCATTTAGTTCGGACGATAATTTATCTTCATCAATGACGAATAATGCCGTGAAAAAAATTGAACGTAGTGGAATACCGCTAACAGTAATTAAAGCTAATGAAGCAGAATTAGCTGCGCATGATTCAATTTTAGAAAAAATTGATAAAAAAAGTGGTGGAGCGCTTTGGAAAGTGCATTAAATGATTGTTTTCTATTCAATTGAACATAATTTTTAAAATTTATATTGACGAAAATAATAATAATCTTTAATATCACGCCTACTTTAATCTTCTGCATTAAAGAGTCTAAAAAGCGGAGCGGTAGTTCAGTTGGTTAGAATACCTGCCTGTCACGCAGGGGGTCGCGGGTTCGAGCCCCGTCCGTTCCGCCAATTTCTAAAGAATTTCAAGCAATCAAACACCTCATAAGTGTTAATTTTTTATTTCGATAGTCTTTCGTCAACCTTTCGATATTTATAAAGTAATAATTGAACTGACGGTTATTATGTCTAAAGATGATAGTGAACAGTTGTGTCGTGAAGTTACATAAAAAATTGATGTCAATTTATGAAAATGATACCAATTAATTATACAAATCTATTTAACTATAAGGTTTTATTCTATGTCTGTTGTAGCAAGCGTTATTGGAGGAATTGTAAGTATTATTGGAGTTATATTGTCTTATCTTACTTTTCTTAAAGCAAATCAAGATAGAGTAATTTTAGCATATGATTACATAAAAATCCTTAATGAGGATATGAAAAAGTATGTAGAGTTTATTAGTGATTCAATCAAAATATGTGAAGCCGGTATTGGAACAGATAATTATAACAAGTTTATGCTTAAAACAAGATTACTGGATAGCTATTTATCATATTTTATTTATAAAAAAGAGCACGCCGTATTGGCAAATCTTAAGCTCCATAAAGATTATAAAAAACTAATTTCTGATAAAGAAAAAATTGTAAGCGAAATAAGAAATAGAATTTTTAATTCAAGAAATAAATATCGCGAAGACAAAAACTGTAACATGATGATAGATATAACGGATCTTAATCATTTTAAATGTATATATTCTGATATCAGGGGAATAATTAATACTTATCAAAGAAATTTGAATTTGCCACAAATAAACAAATAGATGGAAATAAGTGACTATTCAGCTAATATATTAGTTTTTAAGATAACTCAAATTTGCATTATTGCTAATGTATTGATTTAGTGTCTTAATTGATACTATCTATGATAGAGGTTATTTCTTGACCGAAGGCGGAATTCTGTCTAAGCTCGTAAAATGGCTTTGACTTTTTTAGATACAGTTAATAGTCTTCTTGTTCCTCATCTTTTGCTTTAATGATTATAACTTAAAGTTAGGGTCATTAGTTGATTTAATTACTTTGATTGGATTACTATGCTTTAACCCAAAACAAACATCATTAGCAATAAACCATTCCACCTAATCCCTGATACTAAAATTAGGAGATTATTTCACTGTCTTTTGAAAAGTCATCAAGCACTTTATGAGCATATACAACAAGCCTAGCGAGCTTAAAGCTTGCACACTTAGCTAAAACGTAATCCATTCTGAGTCATGTGTAGAACTCAGCTCAAATATGAACTAGCCACAGTCGTTAGACCACATAATTCCACATAAACTAGAACAAGCATTAATAACTAAAGACCAAGTAAAGATTATCAAAGCACAAAAAATGTTCTGCAAAGGTGATTTAGATTCTAAATAAGGGCAATATCACGTTAAGAAACTAGCTTAGCCATAATATTTCGATTTAAATTTTCTATAGCTACTTATATCTAGTCTTTCTCTAAAGAATATGGTTAGAGCTTAATAGTTCTGTCATTTGATATTTAGTGGTAACTTTCTCTATCTATTTATGTTATCTTCAACAATTATTTACGCAAATTAAAGTTATTCGAATTGATTTAAATATGTTAAAGAAATCGCTATTTATTTTTCTAGGAGGGCTTTCCTTTGTATTAGGAACAGTAGGCATTTTTGTTCCTATTTTACCTACTGTACCTTTTTATTTGCTTACTGCATATCTATGGTTAAACAGTTCTGATCGCCTATATAACTATTTTACCCAAACTCGTTATTATCAGACCTATGTGCAGAAAATGCTTATCGAGAAAAAAGTATCAAAAAAAGGATTGATAAAAATGTTAACCATGGTTTTCATCATTTTATTTATTCCATTTATTTTATTTGATTCTTTGCATGTCAGAATTATTTTAGCAATAGTCTTCTTTGCACATGTTATTTTTGGTGGGTATTATTTTCTCAAGAAGAGATAATATAGTTGTTGGTAGGAATAAAATTACAGGGCAAATAAGTTACCCTGTAACAATTACTTAGTAATATAGTGAGATAACTGATAACTATTTAAGACTTTTTTTAATCTCAATAGCTAATAATGGGTTCCACATTGCACCTGTAGCACTCATTACCGCATCAGCGCCATTTTGAATAAACTGATGATAATGTTCACTATTGCTGACACCACCAACGCCAATAATGGCAAAATTTAAATCTAGTTGTTGACGATATTTTGCCAAACGACTCACCATATCAAGTCCAGCCCAACGGATTGCATCACCACATATACCACCTTCTTTGCGGTTTTCGCCTAGTGCTGGATGTCCACTTGCATCTACCGGTTTCGCCGAAAGGGTATTAATAGTACTCAATCCGTCAATAATTTTTCCGACACGAGTTAATAGAGATATAATGCGTTCATCATCAGGAAAATAGGCTAATTTTAAAATAAGAGGGCGATCTGGTACCGCATTCTTAATTTCATTCACAATTCGTTCTACTTTATCGACATCAAAACACAGTAGTTTACTTGCCCCTTCATTTGGACAACTCAAATTAGCTTCTAATATAGGTGCATTAGTTTCTCTTACTAATTTAGCCGCTAAAGCATAATCTTTTTCTATCTCACCATTACCTTGAGTACCTTGAAAACTACCAATCACACATTGTCCAACGCCAGCCGCATTTACCGCATCAGCCATATCAGGTTGCCAAATATCAGGTGCAAACGATGGCACACCAAAGGAGTTAGTAATTGATAAAGGTTGATCATAGTTTCTATCTGCTAACACAGTATCTAGGTTAGGTGATAACTTACCGTTAGGATGAACAGATAAAACATTCGGTAATGGATGACATTTGTGAAACTTGGTTCTAACCGTTTTATAAACACATAAGTCAAATCCATAAGCAAAAGCAGCTTTGATATAATTAGCATTTAGTAACGGACCTGCAGGTTGACCAAATGGAAGATTAACATCGACATTTAAAAATTTTGTTGGTTTAGTTGCGACCTGCTCAGCCTTATCTAATTCAGCAAAAAGTCCAAAAGGGCCTTGAGCATAATTATCTTCGTAACTTATGCTTGGATTATAAAAAGGGATCAAAGGTTTCATGCTATCTCCTGTCTATGGCTATTTTTGATGTGATTTTGGTTTAAAATTTGATATAAATTCGAAAAGTTAAAGTTGCAGACATAAAAAATCCTCCATAAAGGAGGATCAATATTCAAAAGAAAAAGATAATTCAATTTTATTTTTGCTATTGGTCTGTGTGTTTGAACCCCAATCATAATCAAATTCTCTTTTCTAAAATTGCTAAGCATTCTAGCCGAATATAAATAAAGTTCAAGTGCTATATTGATAAAAATATATAAGTAAATGAAATAGTTACAGTGTTTTTTTTTAGACTGTTAGGCTTGAAATCGTTTTATAAGTCAACAAATACCGCAAAAAATGAACATTCATTTTTTGAGATTTGACAATTTTTGCCATTAACTCTCTAAAAATATTTGATATTTTTCTGTCGAAAAAATGATATTTTTTGACTAATGAAACTTATGTAAGTGGAGAATAGTAACTTGAAATGGTATTATGCTCGCCAAAATTTTAATTTGAATATTAATGATTAGGTATTAAAGATGAAAAAAGATATTTTCAAATCAGTAACTTTACCCAATGGAGTGGCACTAAAAAATCGCATTATGATGGCACCTATGACCACTTGCTCAGGGTTTTATGAAGGATCAGTCACCAATGATTTAATCGAATATTATCGAGCAAGAGCCGGAGAAATAGGCACAATTATCGTTGAATGTGGCTTTGTTGACAATAAAGGATTAGCCTTCCCTGGTGCAATCGGTCTAGATAGCGATGATAAAATTGAAGGTCTTGCTAAAATAGCTCAAGCTATTAAAGAAAAAGGTTCAAAAGCAGTTATTCAAGTTTATCATGGCGGTAGAATGGTTGAACCAAAACTCATTGGTGGTCAAACACCTGTTGGTCCAAGTGCTATTGCCGCCCCAAGACCGGGAGCAGCTACACCGATTGAATTAACTGCAGATGAAGTTGATCAAATGGTTGATAAGTTTGGTCAAGCAGTACGTCGAGCTATCCAAGCTGGTTTTGATGGCGTGGAAATTCATGGTGCGAATACTTATTTGATTCAACAATTTTATTCACCAAATTCCAATCAACGAAATGATAAATGGGGTGGCAGTCGTGACAATCGAGCTCAATTTCCATTAGCGGTTTTAGATATTACCTATAATATGGTCAAACAGCATGCAAACTCAGACTTTATTGTTGGTTATCGTTTTTCACCAGAAGAAATAGAAGAGCCGGGAATTCGTTTTGATGATTCAATGTATTTACTTGAAAAGCTTGCTGAGAAGGGCTTAGATTACATTCACTTTTCAATGGGGGCAATTTTAAGACCTTCTATAGTTGATACTCAAGATCCAACACCATTAATTAATAAATATATAGCAATGCGTTCAGAAACTTTAGCTAAAATCCCAGTTGTTGGGGTGGGCAACGTTGTTAATGAAAGCGATGTTAGAGCTGCATTAGATAATGGATTTGACTTTGTTGCCGTTGGTCGAGCGTGTATTGCTTATCCAGATTGGACTGATCGCATCATGAAAGGTGAAAAATTAGAACTATTCATCAATAGTGATAAACGAGAAGAACTTAATATTCCCGAACCTTTGTGGCATTTTTCACTTGTCGAAAGTTTAATTCGTGATGTGAATTTAAATGTTAAAAAGTTTAAACCTGGTAATTATCAAGAAAAAGTTAATGATGAGTCTTATGAATTTGTGATTAATGTTGAGCTTGGTAAAGATTTTATCAAAGATATGCAATTAGTTAATGCCAATAATTTTGATAATGAGGTATTAAATAATTTTTCAGAAATTAAGCATCGCATTATTGAGTCAAATAGTCCTCATGTAGATGCGATTTCTGGTGCTACATCACAAAGTGAAGCCTTCAAAAAAGCAGTTACTAAGGCGATGGCTCAATCAAACAAAGAAGCGATTATTGCTGAAGGTGGTGATCCAAATGCTAAAGCCTATGATGTCGTTGTTGTCGGTAGTGGTGGTGCCGGTCTTGCTGCAGCGATTCAAGCCCATGATCTTGGTGCTAGTGTAGCTGTGATTGAAAAAATGTCAGTTATTGGCGGTAATACCAATAAAGCTTCAGCAGGTATGAATGCTGCGGAAACCAAATTCCAAAAACTTAAAGGTATTGTCGATAGTAAAGATCTGTTTTATCAAGAAACCATGATTGGTGGTAAAAATAAAAATAATCCAGAACTATTACGCTATTTTGTTGAAAATGCCCCTGATGCTATTGATTGGTTAGATAATAACGGTATTGAACTCAGCGGTATTACAACTACTGGTGGTATGAGTATTGATCGTACTCATCGTCCAGCGAGTGGTGCTGCTGTCGGCGGTTTTTTAATTAGTGGTTTAGTTAAAAACATTAACCGACGTGGCATTGAAGTAATGCTTGATTGTAATGTTACTGAAATTATTACTGAAAATCATAAAGTTGTTGGTGTTAAAGTGACTGAGGAAGATGGTTCAATACAAACCATAAAAGCTAAAGCAGTTATAATTGCTACCGGTGGTTTTAGTGCCAATCATGAAATGGTTGAAAAATATCGTCCAGATCTTAAAGGATTTGTCACCACCAATCACAAAGGAGCAACTGGCTCTGGTATTATGATTTTAGAAAAATTAGGTGCCGGAACAGTGGATATGAAAGAAATTCAAATTCATCCGACTGTTGAGCAGACTACATCTTACTTAATTTCTGAATCAATTCGTGGTGGTGGTGCGATTTTAGTATCACAAAAAGGTGAACGTTTTGTTAATGAATTAAATACACGTGATAAAGTTTCTGCCGAAATCATTAAGTTGCCTGAACATTATTCGTATATTTTATTTGATCAACAAATTCGCGATGAAAATAAATCTGTTGAGGAATATGTATCGCAAGATCTAACTGTACAAGCTGATTCAATTAATGAGTTAGCACAAAAACTGTCAATTGATGCGAATATCTTACATAAAACCATTGAACGATATAATCATTTTGTTAATAACAAACAAGATGAAGATTTTGGCCGAACTACTGGTTTACGTCATCCAATTGATAAAGCACCTTTTTATGCGATCAAAATTGCTCCAGGTATTCATCATACTATGGGTGGGGTAACGATTAATACTGAAACCCAAGTTCTTGATACCGAGAAAAATGTTATCAGTGGGGTATTTGCGGCTGGTGAAGTTGTTGGTGGTGTACATGGCGCCAATCGTATCGGTGGTAACGCCGTAGCTGATATTATCATTTTTGGTATGCAAGCAGGTAAACAAGCTACAGATTATATTCATCAATAACTGAATAGCAATTTTTTGAATGTATCATTCACGCTATGAATATACTCAAGCTATGATGGGAACAACGGTATCATTAATGCTTTTTGAGCCTAATGAAACCGTTGTACAACATGTTTTTAATACCATTAATCAGCTTGAAAATAAATTAACGGTTAATAGACCCGTATCGGAAGTTATGTCAATAAACAATGCGGCAGGAAAGCATCCGATAAGAGTTAGTCATGCCGTTTATTCGCTTATTGAGCAAGCTTGGAAAGTCAGTTTAATGCCAGATAGTTGCTTTAATGTTGCAATTGGCCCATTAGTTAAACTTTGGAAGATTGGTTTTTCTGGACATCAGGTCCCCGATCCCGAGCAAATTGTTGAAAAAAGATCTTTGATTGATCCTAATGATATTGAATTAGATCCTAAATCTTGTTCGGTATTTTTAAAAAAAGCAGATATGGAGATTGATTTAGGTGCAATAGCCAAAGGTTATATTGCCGATGTGATTAAACTTGTTTTGCAACAGCATCAAGTTTATCAGGCAATAATAAACTTAGGAGGTAATGTGCTAACTATAGGCGACTCACCCATTGACGCTGAAGGTTATTGGCATATAGGGTTAAAAAAACCCTTTTCCTCAGTCGAAAATGAGTTATTCGGTCTTATTAAAGTAAAAAATAAATCTGTTGTTACATCGGGAATTTACGAACGTTACTTTATTGAAAACCAACATGTTTATCATCACATTCTGGATTCTAAAACGGGTTATCCCTTAAATAATGAGTTAGATAGTATTACCGTTATTTCGGATACATCCCTTGAGGGTGATATTTATTCAACAATCTTATATGGATTTGGTACTGAAAAGACTAAACAATTATTGAAAAATCAGCAAAATTTATCTGCTATATTTTTATTGAAGGATAAAACAATAAAGATAGTCAATCCAGATAATTTTGTTTTTGAACTGCTCAATAAAGAATATGAAGTAATCTAAATATTACGAATAAAATAAAGATTTTACAAATTATATCATTTCATTATCAATTTGATTAAATTGATATTTAATTTAAAAGGAAATATTATGAGTACAGTAAAAAAACCGCCAGTTAAATGGCTTCCTCTTATTATTATTGCAGGGATATCGGCAATATTATGGCTTTTTATATCTCCACCAGAAGGTATTAGTGTAGAAGGTTGGCGAACAAGTATTATATTTGTAGCAACCATCGCCTGTATCGTGGCAGAAATCATGCCTATAGGCGCAATTGGATTATTAGCTATTACGGTATTTGCTGTTCTAAGACCATCAGGAGCAACAACCGCAGCCGAGTCAGTCAAAATATCATTAAGTGAATTAAACAGTAGCTTAATTTGGTTGATTGTTATCGCGTTTATGATAGCTCGTGGGTTTATAAAAACCGGTTTAAGTAAACGTATTGCTTATTTTTTAGTTAAAATTTTAGGTAAAAATACCTTAGGTTTAGCCTATGGATTATCAGTAACCGATGTTGCTTTAGCACCAGCTATTCCAAGTACTACGGCTCGAGCAGGTGGTGTAATTTATCCAATTGCTGAAGCATTAGCAATCAACTTTAATTCAAATCCTAAAGATGAGTCAAGAAATCGTATTGGTACTTTTTTAATGCTAACCATAAGTCACGTTAACGACATTACTTCGGCAATGTTTTTAACAGCTTTTACTGGTAATTTATTAGCAGCAAAATTAGTGACTTCATCTCTTGGTATCACTTTGGGGTGGGGACAATGGTTTATTGCGGCAATTGTTCCTTGTTTAGTGTCATTTATTGTGATTCCTTTAGTTATTTATTTCTTAACTAATCCAGAATTGAAAAAAACACCTGAAGCACCAAAATTAGCTGCTGAAGAGCTTAAGAAAATGGGTTCAATTACCTTAAAAGAAATCATTATGGGTTCTACAGTTATTTTATTATTAGCGCTTTGGATTTTTGGTAAAAATATAGGTATCGATTCAACTACAACCGCATTTATTGGTTTAACTATTTTAATTTTAACTGGTGTATTAAGTTGGGATGATATCAAAGGCGAAAAAGCTGCTTGGGATACATTAATTTGGTTTGCTGCTTTATTAATGATGGCAGGTCAAGTCAACAAACTTGGTGTTACTAAATGGTTAGGTGATACCATTGGCTCTGCAGTGAAAGGTCATTTAGGGGATAGCAGTTGGATTTTTGTTATCATTATTTTATGCGTTGCTTATGTTTATTTACACTATTTCTTTGCTAGTGGTAATGCACATATTGCGGCTCTGTTCCCAGTGTTCTTATCCGTTGCTATTGCCTTAGGGGTACCGCAATTAATTGCTATTTTTGCCTTAGTCATTTGTACCAATTTCTTTGGTTCTCTTACCCAATTTGCTAATGCTCGAAATCCATTATTATTTGCTGAAGGCTTCGTACCGGTAAAAACTTGGTGGAAAGTAGGCTTTATTTGTAGTGTAGTTAATCTAATTATTGTTTTCACCATCGGTATTTTATGGTGGAAAATTATTGGATTAGGTTAAAACATCTATAATCTATAGTTATTGACAAATAAAAACCGCCATTTTGAAGTGCCCCCAATAGTTGGACAACCAATTACTGGGGGTCTTTTTATGTCAAAATATAGTCGAGATTTAAAAATTATCATAGCTAATGAATTCTTATCAGGAGAATCATCGGAAATTCTTTCAAAAAAATATGCGATATCTTCTCGTCAGATTCGATATTGGTCCCAAGTGGTTGCGATTCATGGGGGTAACGCCTTTCAACCAACACCTCATTTACGTCATGCCGAAGCAAGATTACAAGCACTAAAATTAATGTGGACAAATAATTGGTCTCTCGGGCACACTAGTGCTATGCTTAATTTAAGTTCCCCCGGGCTTCTATTTGTTTGGCTTGATAGATATCATAAAAAAGGTTTCCGAGGGCTTGAATATCGTTCCAGAGGAAGACCCTGTATGAAGCCCCCCCGTATTGAACCCACTCACAGTGATGACGAAAAAACAATTGAAGAATTAAAAGAGGAAATTGCTTATTTACGAGCAGAAAATGCTGTTCTAAAAAAGTTAGAAGAGCTGAAGCAAGCAAAACGACAACAAACAAAGAAAAAACGTTAGTTGTTTTAGCTCTTAAATATCAGTATTCTTTAAAACATTTGTTATCAGCAACAAAACTGGCAAAAAGTGTTTTTTATTATCATGTTAATAGGTTGAAAATGCCGTCTGTTTATGAAAATGAGTTAAAACGTATAGAATCGATTTACCATGAACATAAAGGGCGTTATGGTTATCGCCGAATTCATTTAGCGTTGATAAATGAAGGCATTAAACTCAATCATAAAACGGTACAACGCTTAATGGGTCAGCTTAATCTCAAATCGACAGTAAGACCTAAAAAATATCGTTCTTATCGTGGAGAGACCGGTAAAACAGCCGCTAATTATCTTAAAAGAGATTTTGAATCATCGAGACCGAATGAAAAATGGGTAACGGATGTCACAGAATTTAAGGTAAATGAAGAGAAAATTTACCTATCGCCCATTATCGATTTATATAATCAAG